>NZ_SMKK01000229.1 GCF_004348425.1 Actinomadura sp. 7K507 | reverse complement strand
GTCGCCGTTCGTCCGTGCGGCCTGGTCGAGAACCTGGGACGCCCAGAAGATCAAGTCGGCTCCGGCGGTTTCCGCGGCTTTTTCCCAGCTCCGGCGGCGCTCCGGGGTGATCTGCATTTTCAGGACCAGCGCTGGTTCGTCCTCGGCGCCCGCGGCGGAGCGGCGGCGGCGCAGGTGCGTCCTGAGGCGGTGTACCGGCCACTTTTCCAGCTCGGTCCGGTCGAGCCAGGAATCCTGCTCGTCGTCGTCCAGTGACGCGACCTCCGCGTGGTGCTGCATGGAGGGCGTCGCGCCGGCGGGACGGCGGAAAGCGCCGGGCGATCCAGGCGTAGTTCCTCAGGGTCTTGTACGACAGCCCCGTCCGTTCGACGCCGCGCTGGTAGCGATCCGGGTAGGAGTCCTGGCCGTAGACGAGCCAGTCGCCGAGCCACCACGCGGACGCGTCCGCGATGACGGCGATCTGCCTGCCGACGTCCACCCATGCGTCCATGGGCATGGCGGCAGGGAGCATCAGCCCGGTCCGCCGCGTCATCGCCCGCTTGTCCAGCGAGAGCCGCGTGCCCCCACTCGCGACCTGTGCCATTTCGCCTCCTTCTCGACATTCAAGTCTCCGCGTCGGCGCGGCCGGGCGTCCAACACTTGATCATCATCAGATCCATCTCGAAATAAGATCGATCGATGGACCTGCAGCAGCTCCGGTACGTCATCGCCGTGGCGGAGACCCGCAACTTCACCCGCGCCGCCGAGCACTGCTTCGTCGTGCAGTCGGCACTGAGCCATCAGGTCGCGAACCTGGAGCGCGAGCTCGGCGTGAAGCTGTTCGCCCGCACCAGCCGCCGCGTCGAGATCACCGCCGCCGGTGAGGCATTCCTCCCCCCGGCCCGGCAGGCGCTCGAAGCGGCGGAGCGTGCCGCCACCGACGCCGCCGCCGCGGCGGGCCTGGTGCGCGGCCGGCTCGCGGTGGGCGTCATCCCCGCCGTCGCGGCCATCGACATGCCCGCCGCGCTGCGGCACTTCCGCGAGCGGCATCCCGGGGTGCGGATCAGCCTCCGCGTGGACCGCAGCGACGACCTCGCGGCGCAGGTCGCGGCCGGGGACCTCGAAGTCGCCGTGCTCGGGCTGCCGGAGGGCGACCGGCCCCGGGGCGTGCGCTTCCGGGAACTGGCCCGCGACCGGCTGGTCGCCGTCGTGCCGCCCGCCCATGACCTGGCCCGGGAAGCTCAGGTCAGCCTCCGGCAGCTCGCCCGCGAGACCTTCGTCGACTTCCCCGTCCGGACGCCCGGCCGGGCCCAGAGCGACCGCGCCTTCGCGGCGGAGAACCTGGCGCGCGACGTCGCGTTCGAAGCCATGGCGCTGGACCTGCAGATCCAGATCGTGCGCCACGGCCTGGCGATCGCGCTACTGCCCTCGGCCGTCACCGGTGACTACCCGGACCTGGCGACGATCCCGGTCGACAACGGGCCCCTCCGGGTCGAGTTCCTGGCCTGGAGCGAGTTCAACCCCAGCCCGGCGACCCAGGCGTTCCTCTCGTCGCTGGACGAGATCGCGTAGCAAGAGGCGGCCTCGGCCCTGCGGGCGGGCGCGGCTACCTCAGGTGGAGTACGTGGTGTCACCTCAGCCGGACGACGCCGGACGGAGAACCGGTCTGCACGCTGGGGGCATGGTCACGCCCAAAGCACTCACCGCCTTCACGCGACCGCGTCACTGCGATGTCTGAGGGCCGGACCCTGGCCGTCTTCCACGCCCATCCCGACGACGAGGCGCTGCTGACCGCCGGGACCATGGCACGTGCCGCCGGGCAGGGGCACCGGGTGGTGCTGGTGGTCGCCACCGATGGGGAACTGGGCCAGACCCGTGTCCCCCTGACGCCGGACACGCCGCTCGGACTCGTCCGGCGGGACGAGGTGCGCCAGGCGGCGCGGCTGCTCGGCGTGCACCGTCTCGTCCACCTCGGCTACGCCGACAGCGGCGCCGGGCCGGCCGTGCCCGCGGATCCGCCGGGACGTACGCGCTTCGTCCGCGCGCCGCTCGCGGACGCCGCCGCCCGGCTCGCCGACGTCCTGCGCGAGGAAGGGGCCGAGGTCCTCATCACCGACGACGAGGGCGGTGGATACGGCCACCGGGATCACCGCCGGGCACACCGGGTGGGGGCCGAAGCGGCCCGCCTGGCCCGAACTCCGCGCGTCCTGGAGGCCACCATGCCGTTCGCCTACTCCTCGCCCCGGCTGATCACCCACCGCGTCGATGTGCGGCGGCACGCCGAGGCGAAGCGGGCCGCGTTGCGCGCTCATGTCAGCCAGTCCTCGCCCACGATGGGCGGGGACCGGGCACTGGTGCGCTGCCTGCGGCTCCCCGCGCCGGTCTTCCGCTGGGTGTTCGGCCACGAATGGTTCATCGGTCCCCCGGCCGCTTCGGCGGCCACCGGGTGTATATGGCCGGGCCGGTCGCGGTGACGACGGTGGCGGCGGTGGTGGTGGTGGCGGTGGCGACGGTGGTGGCGTGCGCGCTGCCCCGCCGAGGCCTCGGCGTACCCCAGCGGAGGTAGAGACGGTTCAGCCCCTCAGCGGATGCCCGTCCCGGTGCCCGTCGCCATGCTGGCCGGGAAACCGAGCGGCGAGGAGGAAACCCGACGATGACGACCGCGGTCACCCGCCCCGACCCGCCGGCGCACAGCGCGGCGCACTCGGTACCCCCGGCCCGGGTCCTTCTTCTCACCGCGGACACCGGCGGCGGTCACCGCGCCAGCACCGAGGCCCTCCGGGAGGAGCTCGCCCACCGGTACGGCGCGCAGGTGACCAGCGTCGCGCTCGACCCGCTGACCGGGCCGGCCGCCCCGCGCCCGGTCGCCGGGATCGCGCGCCTGTACGGCCCGCTGGTCCGGCATGCGCCCTTCGTGTGGGGGCCGCTGTTCCACGGCACGGACATCGGGCCGGTCCGCCGGCTGCTGAGTGCGCTGGTGACCCGGGCCGTCCGGCGGCCGCTCGCCGAGGCCTTCGCGCACCACGACCCCGACGTGGTCGCCGTGCTCCATCCGCTGCTGGTCGCGCCGGCCACCGCCGCACGCCGGGGGCACCACGCCCGGGTGGTCAGCGTCGTCACCGACCTGGGCCGTCCGCACGGCACCTGGTGGCACCCGGACGCGGATCACCTCGTCGCGCCGCGGCCGGGCCTCGCCCGGAAAGCGGCCGGCGCCTCCCGTCCCACCGCCGGAGAACATCTCTTCGGGCTGCCGGTGCGACGCCAGTTCACCGACCCCGGCGTCTCCCTGGAGCGTGACCGCGCCCGGCGAAGGCTCGGGCTGGATCCGGGCCGGTTCGTCGTGATGGTGAACGGCGGTGGCGAGGGCTCCCGAGGGACCGGCCGGTGGGCCCGCGCCCTGGTGACCGGTCCGGCGGACGTGGACGTCCTGGTGGTGTGCGGGCGCAACGAGCGGCTCCGCCGGCGGCTCGCCCGGCTGACTCCCCCGGCGGGACGGCGCCTCATCGTGACCGGCTTCGTCGACGACATGGCCGCCCGCATGAGCGCCGCCGACGTCCTGGTCACCAAGGCGGGCCCCGGCATCATCGCCGAGGCCGCCGCCCTCGGGCTCCCCCTGCTGGTCGCCGGGCACCTCCCCGGCCAGGAGGCCGGCAACCGCGAGCACGTCGTCCGGGCCGGCGCCGGCCTCGCCGTCGACTCCACCCGCGACCTGGCCGCCGCCGCCGGCCGCCTGCGCGCCGACCCGGTCCTGCTGCACCGGCTGCGCGAAGGAGCGCGCCGGGCCGGACGCCCGGACGCGGCGGCGCTGACCACCGACCTGATCATGACCCTCGCGAAGGAGGTCCGATGACCCGCACGATCCTCAACCGAACCCTGGCCGGTGTCGGCGCCGCGGCCGCCGTGTCGCTGCTGAGCGAACTCCGGGCGGGGCCGGCCGACCGCCGCCTCACGGACCGCTGGCGGACCGTCCCCGTCCCGCCACGGGACGGGGTCCGGCTCGGGCTCAGCTTCCGGCCGCGCCAGTGCGAGGACCTCGCCCTCGACCCGCGCGAGACGCTCAAGACACTGCTCGACTTCCCGTACGAGGTCGTCCGACTGGCGGCGTACTGGGACCGGATCGCACCGGCTCCCGGCGTCCGTGACCACGAGGAGCTCGACTGGCAGATGGAGGCGGCCGAGCGCGCCGGCAAGAAGATCATCGTCAATCTGGGGGCGGTCAAGTCCTTCGGCTATCCGGAGTACTTCGTCCCGCCGTACCTCCTGGACGCGCCGCTGCCCGAGGGCCGGCTGATCACCCCCGGGACGCACCCGCCCCTGCTGAACGCCGCCACCGCGCACCTCGCCGACCTGGTCGACCGCTACGCCGGGCGGTCCTCGATCATCGCCTGGCAGGTCGAGCACGACGCCGTCGACCCGCTGGGAATGGAGCACTCGTGGCGCCTCTCGCGCGCGTTCGTGGAGCAGGAGGTCGCGGCCGTCCGCCTGGCCGACCCCACGCGCCCCGTCCTGCTGAACGGCTTCCTGCCGATGTCGACGCCCGTGACCGCCCACCAGTGGTGGCGGACGCGTGACCAGGGCGACTCCGTGGACGTCGCCCTGGATCTCGGCGACATCGTCGGGATCGACTCCTACCCCCGGCACGCGCTCGGCGCGGCGGGGTCCTGGAGCCTCTACCTCGACGGCGCCGACGGGCTGCTGCCCCGCGCGCGGCGCCGGCGGGTGCTGCGCCGGGCCACCGGGTCCGGCCGCCGGGTGATGGTCACCGAGGGCCAGGCCGAGCCGTGGGAGGCGGTCACCGTCCCACCGGACCCGGCCGGCCTGAGCGCCGCCAGCTGCCCGCCCGAGCGGGTGATCGCGAACTACGCCCGCTGGCGGGACTGGGCGGCCCGGTCCGGCGTCGACCTGGACACCTACCTGTTCTGGGGAGCCGAGTACTGGGTCCTGCGGCGCGACGGCGGCGATCCGAGCTACCTGGAGGCCTTCGCACGGGCGCTCGGGGCACCGGACGACGACCGCGTCCTGCGGTAATGCCGGTCCAGTCCGAACCCGCGGACCAGCCGGGCCAGGACGGCCACCGTCCGGCGCACCGGCGCCGCGGGAAGGTACGGCGCCCGGACCTCCGCCCGGAAGTCGTCCATGAACAGCAGCAGGTCCAGCGGCCGGGGCAGCCGCCGCGCCCGGCCCCGCTCGTCGGCGGCCAGCCGGGCCGCCACCCGCAGCAGCGCCTCCATCTCCAGCCGGGGGCTGGTCTCCACGACGGCGTGGACTTCGGTGTCCCCGACGGTCGAGAAGTGGTGCGGGAGGCCGGGCGGGACCCGCAGCGACTGGCCCGGGCCCACGACGGCGGACCGAAAGAGACCCACCCGGAAGCGGAGCCTCCCCCGGCGGACGTGGAAGACCTCGGACTGCCGCGGATGGACATGCCCGCTCGGCACGTGCCCGCCCGGAGCCAGCCACAGGTCCCAGACCAGCACGTCCTCGACCTGTCCTTCGACGGCGGGCCGGATCCGGATCCGCTCCCCGCTGGCGGGGTTCACGATCAGCTCGGCGTCGGAACCGGGATGCGGAGTCACTGCAGTCATGCCTTCAGGGTGGAGCGGCGGTCCGGTTCGCGCATCGGCCAGGGGGAGCAACCGGCCCTGCACAAATCGAGTAGCGCACACGTCGAGCACGCCCGGCCCTCGGCGGCCGTCCGGACGGTGACCGCCGCCTCGCCTCCGCCCGAGGAGGACCCGTGACGCGGGTACTGCTCGCCGACGGCCAGCCCCTCGTCCGTGGCGGCTTCGCCGCCATCCTCGGCGCCGCCGGCGACATCGAGATCGCCGGTGAGGCCGGCGACGGACGGGCGGCGCTCGACCAGGTCCGCGCGACCATGCCGGACGTGGTGCTGATGGACGTCCAGCTGCCGGGACTGAACGGTCTGGAAGCGACCCGGGCGCTGGCCGCCGACCCGGCGACCGCGGCCGTGAAGATCGTCATCCTCGCGACGTCCGAGCTGGACGAGTACGTCTTCGAGGCGCTCCGCTCGGGCGCCCGGGGCTTCCTCGACAAGCACTGCAGCCCGGAGGAGCTGATCCACGCGGTGCGGGTCTCGGCCGCCGGCGACGCGGTGCTCTCCCCCGGCGTGACCCGCCGCCTGGTGGCGGAGTACGCCCGCCGCGCCAAACCACCGCAACCCGGCCACCGCTGTCGCGCCGCCCTCACCGACCGGGAACGGGAGGTCGTCACCATGGTCGCCCAGGGCCTGGACAACGACTCGATCGCCCGTCGTCTGTTCCTCAGCGTCGCCACGGTCCGCAGCCACGTCAGCCGCGCGATGACGAAACTGGACGTGCGCAACCGCGCCCAACTGGTGGTCTTCGCCTACGAGACGGGCTTGGTGGCACCGCACTGGCACGACACATGAGCCCGGCTCCGGCCGGCGCCGGGCTACGGCTCGTTCCCGCCGCCGCGCCGCCTGCGGGGGAGGTTCGCGGTGAGGGCACGCAGCCGTTCGGGCAGGGCGACCGCGCCGCCGCTGGATACCGCCACGTAGGTCGTGTGCCCGTCCGCGAGCGCGTGTCCGGCGTCGCCCCGGACGGTGAAGGCCATCGACAGGGAGGTCCGGCCCGCGGCGGACGGCCGTACCTCGATCGCGAGCCGTTCACCGAGGGCCGCGCCGTGGCGGTGCTCGCAGCCGCTCGCGACCACCACCATGTCGATACCGGTCGCGCGAAGCGCCTCGTAGCCGCCGATGTGCGCGTCGAGCCAGGTGAGGAACGCGTCCTCGAAGTATTCGTAGTAGCGGCTGGCGTGCAGCATGCCCTGCGCGTCGCAATGTCGCGGCCGGACCGATGCCGAGAACACCGAAATGGGTACCTGGCCGACCGCCTGCTCCCGCTCCATTCATGAAGGCTCGCAAGTAACCGTTGCTTCTGCTTCCCCCGCGTGGGGGAGTTCGCGGCCGCGCTTTGCATGGCGCGCCTGCCCCGCACGGGTGACCTCCGAGGTCCTCGCGGGTGATGTGCGGCAGCGCGCCCGATTCGACGATGAAAGGCGTCCCGCGGGCCTGAGAGGGAGAACAATGAACGCGCATCGGTGGACCACTCTGCTGGCGACCTGCTGGTCGGTGGTGACGGCCGGGCTGGGGCTGTGGTGGACGCTCCAGCCGTCGGCTTTCCTGCTCGGCGGAGGCGATGCCGACGGTCCCCCGCTCGCCTTCGAGTTCGGGGCCGCCTGGCTACCGGTGATCGGCGGTCTCGGCGCCGCCGTCGCGCTCGGCCTGCGCCACCGGCCGCGGTCGACGCCCCTGCGGCTGCCCCTGCTGGTCCTCGCGGCCGGGCTCACCGGGCTCTGCCTCGCCGCATCGGGACACATGCCGCTGCTCGCCCTCGCCTACGCCCTCGCGTTCGCCGGACCACCGGCCCTGATCGCGGCACTGCTGTCGCGCGCGTTCCGCCTCGGGATCAAGGGCACGTCTGCGATGGTGGGGACGCCGGTGGCCGCCGGGCTGCTCTTCGCCGCCGTCATCGTGGTGATCAAAGGGGCGCACTGGGCGATGTTCGCCGTGGTGGGCAGCCTCATCTGGGCCGCCCTGACGGTGACGTCCTACCGGGTGGGCAACGGTCGCTGCGCCACCTGCGGACGGCCCGGCGCCGCATGGACCAGCCCGGAGTCCGCCGCACGCTGGGGACGCAAGGTCACCATCATGGCGGCACTCATGCCGCTGCCGTACGGGCTCGCCCGCCTGACCTGGTTCACTCCCTGGCCGATCGCCTTCCCCGACGGCGCGGGCTGGGGGATCTGGATCACCGGCGTCCTGCTCGGCTTCGCCTCGGAGGGCGGTGCGATCCTGACCCGCGGCCTCATCCGCCCGTGGGGCGAGGTGTGGCCGAGATGGGTTCCCGCGCTCCACGGCCGCTCCATCCCGGTAGCCGGACCGACCTTCGCGGCGCTCACGGTCTCGGTGATGCTCGTCCTCCTCAGCGTCTTCGTCGCCGTGAGCGCCGCCAAGGGCGAACTCGATCCGCTCGGCGTCGTGGCGTTCGTACCGCTGGCCCTCTGGGGCCCGCTGCTCGCCGGTGCCGCGATGGCGTACTACTACCGGCGGCGGGACGCCTGCACCCGCTGCCCGGAAGAGCCTGTGAACCGACCGGATGCACAACCGTTGCCAATTCGCGCTTGAGCCACACCGGCTGCTGGGTAATGGTCCACACAGCGGCGCCGTCCGGTACTGAAACGGTCGTGTCGCATCGGGGGCGACGGCGGAACCGATTACCGGAGGTGCCCCCCGATGGCGGCCAGGGAAGTGTTCGGCAGCAGGCTCTCCTTCGTCGCCGCGGCGATCGGGATGGCCGTGGGCACCGGGAACCTGTGGCGATTCCCCCGGGTCGCGGCCGAATGGGGCGGGGGCGCTTTCCTCGTGGCCCTCGTCGTGGCCAACCTGATGTGGGCGATCCCGATCCTGATGGCCGAATCGTTCATGGGCTCCAAGAGCAGGCTCGGGACGGTGGGCGCCTTCCGCGACTTCATGGGACGCAGGTTCGCCTGGATGGGCGCCTACATGGGGTTCGTCACCATCGGCATCATGTTCTACTACTCGGTGGTCTGCGGCTGGACGCTGCGCTACGTGGCCTACTCGGCCACCGGGACCTTCGACGACGGGCGCGACACCCAGGCGCTGTGGGACGGCTTCACCTCCACTCCCTGGCAGACGATCCTGTTCCATCTGATCGCCATCGGCCTGGTGGGCTTCATCGTGGCCCGGGGACTCAAACGCGGCTTCGAATGGATCCTCAAATGGGCCATCCCGACCCTGTTCGTGATCCTTGCCGTCCTGGCGGCCCGAGCGCTGACGCTGGACGGAGCGGAGGAGGGGCTGCGGCACCTCTATGTGCCCGAGTGGGGCCGGCTCGGCGACGCCCGGCTCTGGCTTGAGGCGTTCACCCAGATGGCCTTCTCCACCGGCGCCGGGTGGGGCCTCTACCTGACCTACGCGGTCTACATGCGCAAGGGCGAGGACTTCGGCCTCAACGCCGCCGTGGTGTGCGCGGGGAACCTGCTGGCCTCGCTGCTCGGCGGCATCGCGGTCATCGGCGCGCTGTACGCGCTGGGCGAGCCGCGGCAGATCGCCCAGGCCACCGAGGGCAACGAGGGCCTGGCCTTCATCTTCTTCCCGCAGCTCTTCGGCGAGATGCCCGGCGGCGCGGTGTTCGGGGTGCTGTTCTTCCTGGCGCTGGCCCTGGCGGGGCTCTCCAGCCTGATCGCCATGGCCGAGCTCGCCACCCGCAACGTCATGGACGCCGGAATGGGTCGCCGGCGCGCGGTCGGGCTGGTGGTCGCCGTGACCGCGGTCGCCGGCATCCCCTCGGCCCTCAGCCTGGAGTTCTTCGCCAACCAGGACTTCGTGTGGGGGGTCGCGCTGCTGATCAGCGGTCTGCTGGCGGCGATCGCGATGATGAAGTACGGGCTGGAGCGGGCGCGGGCGGCGATGGACGCCGACAGCGACTTCCGCATCCGGGCGTGGTGGCCGTGGCTGATCCGGTTGTTCCCTGCGATGTTCGCCATCGTGATCGGCTGGTGGATCTTCCGGGCGATCGACGAGTTCGCCCCCGACGACTGGTGGAACCCCTTCGTCACGTTCAGCGTCGCCACGCTGCTGCTCCAGTGGACCCTGCTGTTCGTGATCCTGTACGCGCTGAACAACATCTTCGCCGCCCGGATCGGCAGCGGGCCCATGACCGCCCCCGCGCGGACCGCGGACGGCGACGACGCGACTTCTTCCTAGGTCCGATACCTGGGGCCGATACCTGGGTTCGGCAGGTGAGAAAGGAGAGACCGTGGACGCCGAAGTACTGGTGTGGACGATCGTGTTCCTCGGCGGCGACGTGCTGGCGCTGATCCTGCTGCTGCTCTGGGCGGTCAAGAAGGACCGCGAGAAGCGCCCCGCGAACCCGGCGTGAGGTCCGATCAGCGGGTGCAGGCGGGGCGGTCGGCGGGCGGGAGCCACTCGCGGCCGGGACGGTACGGGCGGAAGCCGTCGCGGAGGTGCGCGATGAGGCGCGGCAGGACCGGGTGGCGGTTCCGCGGGTGCCACAGCAGCGACCAGGGGAACACGACGGTCGGGTCGACGATCGGGATCTGGACGATGCCGGGGTTCCACGGGATGCGGACGCGTTCGCCGACGAAGGTGAACAGGTCGCGGGACGCGGCGATCCGGTCCACCTCGTCGTCCCAGCCGAAGGAGGGGCCCGAGGTGTCGATCACGACGCCGAACTCCGCGCTCAGCTCGCGGTAGAAGTCCGCCCACTCGGTCTCGGGCCGCCGGGCGCCCGGGATCCACGCGCTCATCCCCGCGAGGTCGGCCATCGGGACCCGTTCCGCGGCGGCGAGGGGGTGCTCGCGTCCGACGAGGACGTGCATGGGCTCCAGGTAGGCGGGCAGCGCCTGGATCTCGCCGAGGTCCCCGGTGGCGCGGCTGATGAACGCGTCGATCGAGCCGCGCGTGAGGGCGGGCAGCCCGGCGAGGAGTCCGTCGCTGGAGATCACGATGTCGATCTCCACATCGGGCGCCGTCTCGTGGAACCGCCTGATCAGGTCGGCCGACGCCACCCGCGTCCTCATCACGTCCACCCGGAGCGCGCGGTTCCGGTTGCGGACCAGGTCCACCGTGCGGTCGGCGAGGTCGACGAGCGTGCGGGCGTGGACGAGGAAGTACGTGCCGTCGTCGGTGGGTTCGGCGCCGCCGCGGGCGCGGTTCAGGAGCGGCGTGCCGAGGTCGGCCTCCAGCCTGGCGACGCGCTTGGAGACGGCCTGCTGGCTGATGCCGAGCCGGGCGGCGGCGTCGCCGAAGTGGCGGTCGTCGACGACGGCGATGAAGGCGCGCACCGCGCCGAGGTCCAGGTCCATCCAGCTCCTCCTACAACCGCTGCTTGTCGGAGTGCGCGTGTCGATTGTTGGACGGGGGAGTCTACCGGCGGGTCGAATACGTGCGCCGCATGGTTCAGCGACAACCAGGAGGGGTCGTGGACTCGTTCGTCCATCTGCATGTCCATACCGAGTACTCGATGCTCGACGGCGCCGCGAAGGTCGGCCCGCTGATGGACGAGGTCGCGCGGCAGGGCATGCCCGCGGTCGCGATGAGCGACCACGGCAACGTGCACGGCGCCTACGAGTTCTTCCACGCGGCGGGCAAGGCAGGGGTGAAGCCGGTCATCGGCATCGAGGCGTACGTGGCGCCCGCGTCCCGGCACCACCGCAAGCCCGTGTTCTGGAGCGACGACCCGTCCCTGCGCAAGTCGGACGAGACGACCGGCGCGGGCGGCGACGTGTCCGGACGGGGCCTCTACACGCACATGACGATGTGGGCCGCGGACGCGGCGGGCCTGCGGAACCTGTTCCGGCTCCAGTCCCGCGCGTGGCTGGAGGGGCACGTCCAGAAGTATCCGCGCATGGACGACGAACTGCTCGCCGAGCACGGGGCGGGCCTCATCGCGACGACCGGCTGCCCGTCCGGCGAGGTGCAGACGCGGCTGCGGCTCGGCCAGTACGGGGAGGCGGTCGACGCCGCCGCCCGGTACCGCGACATCTTCGGCCCCGGGAACTACTACCTGGAACTGATGGACCACGGCCTCCCGATCGAACGCCGCGTCCGCGAAGACCTGATCAGGCTCGGCAGGGAACTGGACATCCCGCCCCTGGCCACGAACGACTCCCACTACGTCACCGAGAGCCAGGCCGAGGCGCACGACGCACTGCTGTGCATCGGCACCGGCAAGCGGCTCGCGGACGAGAACCGCTTCCGGTTCGGCGGCAGCGGCTACTACATCAAACCGGCGGCGGAGATGCGGGCCATGTGGGACGCGGAGGTGCCCGGCGCCTGCGACAACACGCTCCTGATCGCCGAACGCACCGGCGACTACGGCGAGGTGTTCGCCCACCGCGACCTGATGCCGCGCTTCCCCGTCCCGGACGGCGAGACCGAGGCGTCGTGGCTGCGCGCCGAGACCCTCCGGGGCGCCCGGCACCGCTATGGGGACGAACCGCCACAGGACGTCCTCGACCGGATCGACTACGAACTGTCCGTCATCGGCGACATGGGGTTCCCCGGCTACTTCCTCGTCGTCGCCGACATCTGCCGCCACGCCCGCGAGACCGGCATCGGCCTCGGCCCCGGACGCGGCTCGGCCACCGGATCCATGGTCGCGTACTGCGTCGGCATCACCGAACTGGACCCCATCGAGCACCGGCTGATCTTCGAGCGGTTCCTCAACCCCGAGCGGATCACGATGCCGGACGTCGACCTCGACTTCGACGACCGCCGCCGCGAGGAGATGATCGACTACGTCACCCGCCGGTACGGCACCGACCGCGTGTGCCAGATCGTCACGTTCGGCACCATCAAGGCGAAGGCGGCGGCGAAGGACGCCTGCCGCGTGCTCGGCCTCCCGTACGCGCTCGGCGACCGCATCACCAAGGCGTTCCCGGCGGCCGAGGGCGGCAAGGAGATCCCGCTGTCCGCCATCCACGACGCGTCCCACCGGCGGCACGGCGAGGCCGCCGAACTCCGCCGGATGTACGCGGACGAACCGGACGTCAAACGCGTCCTCGACACGGCCGTCGGCGTCGAGGGCCTCACCCGCGGAACGGGCGTGCACGCCGCCGGAGTGATCCTGTCGTCGGAACCGCTGCTGGACGTGCTGCCCCTCGCCCGCCCGAAGGCCGACGGGCCCGTCGTCACCGGCTTCCCGTTCACGCAGGCCGAGGACATGGGCCTGCTCAAGATGGACTTCCTCGGCCTGCGCAACCTCACGGTCATCCACGACGCCGTCGCGGGCGTCAAGGCGAACCGGGGCATCGACGTGGACGTCCGCACCGCGCCGCTCGACGACCCGAAGACCTACGAGCTGCTCGCACGCGGCGACACGCTCGGCGTCTTCCAGCTCGACAGCGGCGGCATGCGCGTCCTCCTGCGGATGATGCGCCCGACCACCTTCACCGACATCGCCGCCGTGAACGCCCTGTACCGCCCCGGCCCGATGGAGATGGACGCCCACACCAACTACGCGCTGCGCAAGACGGGACGACAGAAGGTCGAACCCATCCACCCGGAACTGAAGGACGCCCTGGAGCCGATCCTGGGCGACACCTTCCACCTGGTCGTCTTCCAGGAACAGGTCATGGCCATCGCCCAGCAGCTCGCCGGCTACTCGCTCGGCGCCGCCGACATGCTGCGCCGCGCCATGGGCAAGAAGAAGAAAGAGGTCCTGGACGCCGAATGGGAACGGTTCTCGTCCGGGATGCGGGAAAGCGGCTTCTCCGACGACGCCGTCAAGGCGGTGTGGGACGTGCTCGTCCCGTTCAGCGGCTACGGCTTCAACAAATCCCACACGGCCGGATACGGGCTTGTCTCCTACTGGACGGCCTACCTCAAGGCGAACTTCCCCGCCGAGTACATGGCCGCCCTCCTCAGCTCGGTCGGGGACGACAAGGACAAGATGGGCGTCTACCTGTCCGACTGCCGCCGCCTCGGCATCCGCGTCCTGCCGCCGGACGTGAACCAGAGCGTGCTCGACTTCGCCGCCGCCGGATACGACGTCCGGTTCGGCCTCGGCGCCGTCCGCAACGTCGGCGCGGGCGTCGTGGACGCGATCGTCCGGACCCGCGAGGGAAAGGGCGCCTACACCTCATTCGACGACTTCCTGGCCAAAGTGCCCGCCCAGGTATGCAACAAGCGGGTACTCGAATCCCTGGCGAAAGCGGGCGCCTACGACGGCCTCGGCCACCACCGCAAGGCCATCGTCGCCGTCCACGAACAGGCCGCCGACGCGGTGGTAGAGGTCAAGCGGCGTGAGGCGCACGGGCAGGACACCCTGTTCGGCGCCACCACGGCACCGGACGGCGGCGGGCTCGCCGTCCCCATCCCAGAGGGTGAATGGGACAAATCAACCCTCCTCGCCTACGAACGCGAAATGCTCGGCCTCTACGTGTCGAGCCACCCGCTCGACGGCGCCGAGGCGATCCTGAGCCGCCACCGCGACCGCACGGTCGCCGAACTGCTCGCCTCCGGCCGGCCGGACGGACGGGTCCGCCTCAGCGGCATCGTCTCCGCCCTCCAGCGCAAGGTCACCAAACAGGGCAGCCCATGGGCGATCGTCACCCTGGAGGACCACGACGCCTCCGTGGAATGCCTCGTCTTCCCGAAGACGTACCTGCTGTACGGCGAGGCCCTGGCCGAAGACCTCGTGGTGACGCTGCAGGGCCGGATCAACGTACGAGACGACACGATCAGCGTCTACGCCGAGGAGGTGACCGTCCTGGACGTGTCCGGCCCGGCCACCGCCGAACCGCCCGTCGTGATCACACTCGCGGAGTCCCGCACCACACCGCACCTCGTCCAAGACCTGAAACAGATCCTCCACGACCACCCCGGCCCAGCCCCGGTACACCTCCTCCTCCGCCGCACCCGGACGAACGTCCTGTTCAACCTGGCCCCCTTCCAGGTCACTCCAACCGCATCCTTCTTCAGCGACATAAAGTCCCTACTGGGCCCAGACTCGATAACCCGCCCGTAAACGGACCGTCCCGCCGGTGCTACTTTCGCTCGGTGTTCTCCCGAGCTGCCCGTCGTCGACTGGCCCGACACCGACGAGGACCCGCCAGACGGCCTGCACTGGAAGACGATGTGCCTCACCCACTGGGCAGCCGGACGCCCGTTCATCTGGCTCGACGATGAGATCACCGACGTCGATCGGCGATGGGTCACGAAACACCATGCGGGAAGGGCGCTCCTGCATCGAATCGACCCGCACACCGGCCTCACCGAGACGGACTTCTCACTGATGCGCCAGTGGCTCACCGAGTAGAAGCCCCGGCGTCCCCCATGTCGTAGACGGTCACGGGGATCCCGGGTTCGGTGAGCCGGCTGACGATCAAGGGTTCGATGCGGTCCCATCGTCCGCCGGCGAGGCCGCAGCCGATGCGGGGCATGTGGACGGTCGCTTCGAGGTCGGCGACCTGCGCGGCCAGGCGGCGGAGACACTGCTCCACCGCCTCGTAGCGGATCGGCGGCCCGGAGCTTCGACCGGGCTTGACGCCGTGCTGGCCGATCATGTTGGCGACCCAGATGTCGGGTCGGACCTGAACGAGCTGCGTCGCACCCAGCCCGAAGTCGTTGGCGGCGCGATCGCGATGCCAGCGCCGGTAGGCCGCTTCGGGCTCGGGCCAGCGCTTGGACAGCGCCAGAACGAACCCCTTGCC
>NZ_SMKK01000228.1 GCF_004348425.1 Actinomadura sp. 7K507 | reverse complement strand
CGGCGGGGGAGCACCGGAGCGTTTGCCGGATCGTACTGTGCGGCGGCGCGCTCCGTGGCCTACTGAGGCGGGTTCGCGACCTTTTCGCCGAGGAACATCCGGCGGACGGCGCGCTCGGCCGCGTGCCCGTCGTCCCACGGGCAGAAGCGGGCCTTGAAGTTCGCGAGGTCCTTGGCGGCGGCGTCGCTCCACGCGGACCGCGAGACGAACGCCTCGACCAGTTCGGCCTCGTTCGCGGCGACGACGCCGGGCGGGGTGGCCATCAGGTCGAAGTTGACGCCGCGGGTGAGCTTGTAGGTCTCCCAGTCGTTGGCGTAGATCACGATCGGCTTGTCGAGGTTGGCGTAGTCGAACATGATCGACGAGTAGTCGGTGAGGAGCGCGTCCGAGGCGATGGCGAGGTCCTCGACCGACGGGTGCTTGGACACGTCGATGACCCGGCCCTCCGGCCAGCCCATGTCCGCCGCCATGTTCGCGATCTTGTAGTAGTAGTGCGCCCGCAGCAGCAGCACGTGGTTCTCGCCGAGCTGCTCCATGACCCGGCCGATGTCGAACATCGGGGTGTAGCGGCGCTGGTAGTCGCGGTGCGTCGGCGCGTACAGGATCGCGGTCGACCCGGCCGGGACGCCGAGCTCGGCGCGGAGCCGTTCCCGCTCGTCCTCGTCCTTGCCGGCGGTCACCAGGCGGTCGTTGCGGGGGTAGCCGATCTCCAGCATCTCGTACTTGCACGGGAACCCGCGCTCCCACGCCTCGGTCGACAGCGGGTTGGACGAGACGAGGTAGTCCCAGCGGTCCGACCGGGTGATGAGGGCCTTGAAGTCCATGTCGTTGGCGCCGACCGGGTAGTCCATCTGGTCGAGCCCCATCTTCTTCAGCGGGGTGCCGTGCTGGGTCATCATGTGCACCTGCCCCGGCCGCTTCACGTACTCGTCGGGGAAGTTGACGTTGTTGACGAAGTACTTCGCGCGGGCGATCGTCCGGTAGTACTCGGCGGACCCGAAGACGACGTATTCCACGCCCTCCGGCATGGTCTTGCGCCCGCCGCGCTTCACCACCCAGACCGGGCGGATGTGCGGGGCCAGCTCACGGACCTTCTCGTAGATCGCGGCCGGGTTGCAGGCGTAGCCGCGGCACCAGTAGGCCGCGAACACGGCGAGGTTCTCGTCGATCGGCCGCTGCCGCTGCATCCGGTAGTAGGGGCGCTCCTTGGCGAGGTCCTTCGACATGCGCACGCCGCGCCGCCCGGCGCGGGTGATCTTGCGGCCTCTCCGGCGCGCCTTGTGCTTGGTGTCCTGGGCGTGCACCCGCTGGTAGCCCCGGTAGTCGTTCGCCTTGACCATCCGGTGCTTGTCGGCCAGGAACGGCTTGTCCTCCGGTTCCGGCGGGACGTGCCCGGCGGGCTCGTACCGGTTGTACGTCTTCGACATCTCGGCGAAGAACCGCTCGTTGTCCGCCTCGTGGACGCGGTCGCCGCGCTCGATGATCACGAGCAGGTGCCAGATCGTCCGGTCGAACATCAGCGGCCGGAACGGGTCGGCCTTGGGGCCCATCCCGTCCATGAACTCGAAGACGCGGTCGTACTGCGCGAACGCGTCGAAGTGCTTGGCGCCGGTCGTCCTGGTGATCGCCCCGCGGCGGCGCTGCCGGTAGATATAGCAGACCCGGTCCAGCAGGCTCAGCCGCTCGGCGGCCATGAGGATCGGGTAGGTGACGTTGAGGTCCTCGTAGAAGCCGCCGCTGAACCGCAGTTCGAGGTCGAGCAGGAACTCCCGGCGGATCGCCTTGTTCCACGCCGTCATCATCATCTCGAGGACGCTCGGGCGCTCCTCGAGGGTGAACACGTCCGGGGGCGGCGGCTCGCGGAACAGGTGGTTGATGATGCTGCGCTTGACCCGGCCGTTCCAGTAGGCGCGCGCGTAGTCGAAGACCAGCACGTCGGGACGGGTCTCCTCCAGCCGCTCGACGATGGCCCGGACGGCGCCCTCGGTCGCGTAGTCGTCGCTGTCGAAGAACCAGACGTAGTCGCCGGTCGCCATGTCGAGACCGATGTTGCGGGCGTGGCCGAGCCCGACGTTCTCCTCAAGGTGGCGGACCCGCACGCGCGAGTCGCGCTCGGCGAACTCGTCGAGGATCTCCCCGCAGCCGTCCGGCGAACGGTCGTCGACCGCGATGACCTCAAGGTTGGGGAGGTCGGGGTCGAGGATGGAATCCAGGCACTGCCGGATGTACCCCTGCACTTTGTGCACGGGCACGATGACGCTCAAGGAGATGCCGTTTTCACTGCTCACACGTGGGCCAATCAGCTACTCGGTGAATCTGGACTATACCCGCAAGTGGTAGGTAAATCTTATGTCCTGCCATGCGTGGGCTTGAGCAGCCACTTGGCCTTCGGCTCGACCGCCCGGTGCGTAAGGCGCTGGACGGGCGCGGTCGCGAGGACCACGCCGAGCGCCACCGCCGCCAGGGTGACGGAGACCATGCCGAGCGGTGTGTGCAGGATCGGCTCGGCCAGCACGCCGGTGTAGTCGAACGATTTCACGATGAGCCCGTGGAGCAGGTACACGTACATGGAACGCGTCCCCATCCGCGTGTACCAGCTCGTCTCCCGCGGGATCACCGCGAGGAACGCTGCCCCGAGGAACACGGCGAACGCGAGCGCGAGCAGGCGGTAGCCCGACCCCTCCAGGGCTCCGTACCCCATGTCGTCATAACCCTGGTTCCACAGGATGAAACCGCGGTGGATGTCCGGGATCACGATGCCCCTCTCCCAGACGTAGGAGACGGGCAGGGCCACGACCAGCACGGCGAGCCCGGCCCACCGGGCCCAGGAGCGGCGGAGCCACTGGACGTGCTTCGGCTCGATCGTCAGGCCCAGCACGAAGAGCGGCAGCAGCCCGGCCGCGCGGCTGAGGGTCGAGTCGGCGGTGAACGCCCAGCATCCGGCGGCGAGGCTCAGCGCCACCGAGGTCAGCACCGGGTAGCGGAGGTGGCCCCACAGCGGGGCGCTCAGCCGCCAGAAGACCATGGCGATCAGAAACCACATCAGGAAATGTGGCCGGAAAAGCTCACTTACCTTGAAATCAACGTCATTGATAAGGATGAGCTGCGCCCGATAAAGCAGGATGAAGATCACGTAGGGGACGACGAGAGTGGGGAAAACGCTGCGGAACTTGTCCGTCGAGCGCATGAACCCGCGGGAGAAGTAGCCGGCGATGAAGACGAAGACCGGCATGTGGAAGCTGTAGAGGACGTTGTAGGCGGCACGGGCGGCGATGCTGTCCCCGAACTCGGCCCAGACGTGCCCCACGACGACCAGTGCGGCCGTGAAGAACTTGGCGTTGTCGAAGAAGGCGTCACGCTGGCGCGGTGCCGCGGGCCGTCCGCCGCCGCTCCGGCCTTCCCGTGTCGCGCTGTCCTCCACGGCGCCGCCCACCGCGGCGCTGTCCACGGTGCTCTCCGCCACGGGGCTGACCGGCACGATGCCGCCGTTGACGTCCGGCATGGTGACGTCGGGGGCGGTGGCGGTCCGCGCGCCCGAGCCCGGCAGGGCCCCGGACGCGGAGTGGCGCGGCGGGGGGTAAGTGTCGGTCATGTCTCCGAAGACTTCACTTAGTACGTGACAAACGTTCACCTGAGAGGCATGGGCGACTCTAGCCCCTGATGGGGGGAGATGGGGCCAGATGTGCGAGTTTGGCCTGCTAGCCCTTCCGGGACGGCCGCCGCAGGGGCGTGAACACCCATGTCATCTTGGGTTCCAGCGCCCAGCTCATCGTCCGCACGACCCACTTGGTGCACAGGAGCGTCCCGACCACGATCGCGACGGTGATCACGACGGCGATGCCGGGCACGGTGTGCATCCAGTCCGCGCTCCACCCGTCGGTGAAGTTCATCGTCCGGGTGAGGAAGCCGTGCAGCAGGTAAGCGTACAGCGTGGCCGCGCCCAGCCCCGTGAACCAGTAGCGCTTGCGCGGGATCTGGGTCAGGAACGCGGCGACGAGCACGGCCGCGCAGGCGAACATGGCCAGCCGCATGAGCGAACCGTAGAAGTTGCCGACGTCGAACGCCTCGTGCGGGTGCTTCCAGTAGATCCAGCCTCGCGACATCCGGTCCATGACGAAGAAGGCGGCGCCCACCCCGGCGACGAGCACCACCGCCCCGATCGGGCGCAGGACGGGCTTCTTCAGCAGCTCGAAGTGCTCCGGCCTGAGCGTGAGGCCGAGGACGTAGAACGGCAGCAGCCCGAGCACCCGGTGGATGTCGAACGTGTCACCCAGGTCGCTCATGTACGCCAGCAGCGCGATCCCGACCGCGACGGAGAGCGGCCAGCGGATCTGCTGCCAGACCGGAGTGGACAGCCGCCAGAGGAAGAGCGCGCACAGGAACCACGTCAGGTAGTACGGGCTCAGCAGGCTGATCTCCAGCTTGTTGCCGCCCCCCAGCCAGTGGTACAGCGAGTACGCGGTCTCGAACACCACGTACGGCACGCCGACGGTGGTGATGAGCCTGCGCGCCTTGCCGGCGGAGAACGTCCAGTTCCGCGAGAAGTAGCCGGTGATCAGGACGAACAGCGGCATGTGGAACATGTAGATGAACAGGTACAGCCCCTGGGCGAGCGGGACGTCCTGCAGATAGGCCAGGGAGTGGCCCACCACCACCAGGAGGATCGCGAAGTACTTGGCGTTGTCGAAGAACGGGTCGCGCTGCTTGCGCGGCGGCGGCGCCTGCGCGGTCCTCGCGTCCGGGACGCCGGGTGCCTCCGGGGTGCCGGCCGCGCCCACCGCGGGCGCCTCCGGGGCGGCCGCCGTCGGGTCCGCGGAGAACGGCTGGCCGGCGCGCGGCGCCGTGTCGGGCCCGGAAGGCCTCGTGGTGTAGGTCATACGCTGCCCCGGACTTAGGTCTCCTTGCAGATGTCATCGTTGGCGCGGATCTCGCCCTGCTGTTCGGGGATGCCGCCGCCGGCGCTCTTCAGGTTCGTCCAGTCGCCGCCGACCACGAGGTCCACGACGCCGGGAGTGCCGCCGCTGCGCGGTGCGGGCTTCGGCTTGCTCGGAATCAGCCCGGCCAGCGTCTGCGCCCCCTGGTCCGCACCGGAACCGTACAGGACCTTGGTGGTCGAGGTGTTGGAGGGCGCGTTGCCGCCGACCGAAACCTGGAAGCCCTGCGACTCCAGGTCCTGGGCGACGCGGCTCGCCTGGCCGTCGATGCCGCTGCCGTTGAAGACCCGCACCCGCACCTGGCTGGGCTGGACCTTGGGTGCCGCGCCCGGCTTGGGCTCCTTCGGCACGGTCTTGTCGTTGCGGACGGCGGCGAAGAAGGGCTGCGCCGACTCGCTGAGCGCGACGCGGTTCGGGTCCTGCGGGTCGGGACCCGACGGGACGGTGACGAAGCGCAGCTTGCCGGACGTCATGCCCTGCATCTCCCGGGCGATGTCCATCATGACCTGCGGCGTCAGATCCTCGTCGGTGGTGAGCGACTTGGTCACCGCGTTCATCAGGTCGAGGAGCTTCTTGGGGTTGCTGAGCGTGCCCGCGCTGAGCGACTTGTTGGCGAGGGCTCCCATGAACTTCTGCTGGCGCTTGATGCGGTCGAGGTCGGAGCCGTCGCCGAGGCCGTGCCGCACGCGCACGTAGGCCAGCGCCTGCTCGCCCTCGATGTTGTGCTTGCCCGCGCTCAGCCGGAGATGGGACTTGGGGTCGTTGACGGCCTTGGGCAGGCACACCGGGACGCCGCCGACGGCGCTCGTGATGGACTTGAACCCGTTGAAGTCGACCTGCATGAAGTGGTCGACGCGGATGTTCGACAGGCTCTCGATCGTCTTCATGACGCAGGCGGCGCCGCCGTTGGTGAACGCCGAGTTGATCTGCGCGCGAGGCTGCGCCGGGATCGTCCTGCCGTTCCTGTCCTTGCAGGACGGCATCCGGACCATGAGGTCGCGCGGGAAGCTGATGCCCATCGCCTGGCCGCCGCCGGGGGAGAGATGCAGCAGGATCATCGTGTCCGAGCGGGGCGGCTCGTTCTTCATCTGCCGGCCGTACTTGGAGTTGCCCCCCGCGCGAGTGTCGGACCCGAGCAGCAGGATGTTCATCGCCCCGTTCAGCTTCTTCGGCCGGTCGGGGCCGAGCTGGGCGTTGACGTCCTCGTGCGAGATGTTCCCGAACGCCTGGCGGTACAGCCCGTAGGTCGTGAGGGAGCCGAGCACCATGATCGCCGACAGTCCGATGCACACCCATCCGAGGATGCGCCAGCCGCGTCGAGGCGCCGGCTGCGGGTCGGCGTCGTCGACGTACTCCATGTACATCGGGTTGCTGTTCATCGGCTCCGAGGTCCGGGTCTAGGCAGTTCTGGGGGTCTGGGGGGCGTCCCCCAGCAGAGGCGGGCCCGCTTTCAGGGTTCGGGTGGCTGGACGTGGGCGCTGGGCTCGGGCGCTGGACTTGGGCAAGGAGAGCGTAGTCAGGTGAGCCGGCGCGGGTGCCCGGATTCGTCATTCCCTCCGGGCAGACCGGCCACCACCGTCACATGCTCCACGGCTACCCGACGATCTAGTGCGGTTTTGTCGAAGTTTCGTTGGATTATGACGGAAGCACCCGAGATTAGTGGTGCGAGCAAGCCGGTCAGTACCCCGTCGAGTGTGGCGAACGACATGTCAACCAGAAGCCTGTCACGTGCGTCCAGCTCCCATTTCTCGGCCGCCGCGCGGCCGGCGGCGACCAGCTCCGCGGCCGTCAGTGTGGCCTTTGTCACACTCATCGCGGCCGTCTCGGGCGTCACCTCCGGCCCCGGGGCGAACCGGTCGCCGTAGGCGCGGACCTCCACGGCGTAGTCGGTCACGCCCGGCGGGCACTCGGCGAGCGGCCCGCCCAGCGCGTGCAGCGACAGCCCGACGATCTCCTCGGCCCCGCCCGTCAACACGTCGTCCGCGAGCACGTCGTCCAGCACCTCCTGCGCCACCGCCAGGATGTACGGCTCGCCCGCCCCGATCGGTTCGGCCGAGCCGGCCGAGCGGCGCCCGCGGACGGTGTCCGGGTCGAGCGGCTCCACCACCAGCCCGGCGGACCAGCAGGCCATCAGCCACACCTGGGTCTGCCAGTGCGGCGGCAGGACGAGCACGGCCCGGGTGCCCGGTTCGGCGGCGAGACCGTCCACCAGGAAGTTCGCCGTCTTGGCCACCCAGTTGTCGAACGTCCGCGCCGACAGCTCGACGCGTTCGCCGTTCGCGTCGTCGAAGAAGGTCACCAGCGGGTTGGACGGGTCGTCCGCCACCCGCCGCCGCAGCAGTTCCGCGGGTGCGGCCGCGTTCCCGGCGTGTGCGCTCATGGGCCGAGCGTATGCCCGCATGATCGTCCGGGAGTCACCACCCTGCCGGTACCGCTACGCTCCGCACGGGTGAACGAGGAGTCGACGGACGGGCACGGGGCGGAATCATGAACGCGGATCGGCTGCTCGTGCGCGCCTCCCTCGTCCCGGCGCTGCTCATCGTGGCGTGGCTGGCCGTCTCGATGCCGCTGCTGATGGCGGACGTGCTGCTCCCGGCCCCCGCACTCGCGCTGTTCGCGCCCGTCGCTGCCCTGGTGCTGTGGCTGGGCCTGCGATCCCGGCCCCGCCCCGCCGCCGACGCCGACGCCGACGCCGCCGGCGCCACCCGGCATCCCGGCGGGGACACCGCCGGACGCGGCCCGGACCCGGCGCCCCGGTGGCCGGCCGCCGCCGTCCTCGCGATCACGCTGGCGTTCCTGGTGCTCCAGGTCATCATGTGCTCGGAGCAGATCATCGTCCGCCGGGACCCGGCCTCCTACGCGCAGTTCGCGACGTGGCTGGCCGAACACGGGTCGCTGCCCATCCCCATGGACGAGCAGGCGTTCGGCGGCCTCGACGGCGCCCTGTTCCACGAGAGCCCCGCCTTCTACCAGCACGACGACACGATCGTCCCGCAGTTCATGGCGGGGCTCCCGCTCGTGCTGACGCTCGGCGGCTGGATCGGCGGCACCCACGGCATCCTGCTGATGGCGCCGCTGCTCGGCGCCTGCGGCGTGCTGGCGTTCGCCGGCCTGGTCGCCCGGCTCGTCGGGCCCCGCTGGGCGCCGGCCGGCGCGCTGCTCCTGGCGCTGACCCTGCCGATGCTCTACGTGTCCCGCAGCACCTTCAGCGAACTGCCCGCGATCATCCTGCTGCTCGGCGGCCTGTCGCTGCTGCACGACTCCCGGCGCGAGCAGGGGCGGGCCGCCGACCTGAAGGCGTTCCTCGGCGGCCTGGCGCTCGGCCTGATCGTGCTCGTCCGGATCGACGGCCTGCGGGACATACTCCCCGTCCTCGTCTTCGCAGGGTTCTACGTCGCGCACAAGCGGTGGATCGGCTACTGGACGGCGGGCGGCCTGCTGCTCGGCGCCGGCGCCGGGCTGGCCGAGGGCTTCACGCTGTCGCTGCCGTATCTGGCCTACCTGTACTCGTCCCTCGCGCCGCTGCTCGCGATCACGGCTGCCGCCATCGTGGCGACGACGGTCATGGTGGTCCTGCTGCGCTGGGAATGGACGGGGTCGCGGCTGCGCCGGGCCGGGGAGGCGGTCGCGCGAGGCAGGCTGCCGGGCGCGGCCGCCGTCCTGACCGTGCTGGTGATGCTGGGCTTCGCGCTCCGGCCGCTGGTGCAGACCGTCCGCCGCCCACCGGCCACGCGGGACGACGAGCTGAACGTCGAATTCATCGAGCTGATCCAGCGGATCCAGGACCTGCCGGTGGACGGCACCCGCCAGTACTCGGAACTGTCCCTCTACTGGGTCTCCTGGTACATCGGCGTCCCCGCGCTGCTTTTCGCCACGCTCGGCGCGGCGCTGCTGGTGCGGCGGCTGCTGCGCGGACAGTCCACCGAGTGGGCGCTGCCCTACGCCATGATCGTCTTCACGACGACGCAGGTGCTGCTCCGGCCCGGGATCACCCCCGACCATCCGTGGGCGTCCCGGCGGCTGATCGGCCTGGTCATCCCCGGGCTGCTGCTGTTCACCGTGTTCGCCGCGGCCTGGACGGTGCGGCGCGTCCGCCGGCTCGGCTACTCGCCGCGGGTGATGCGCGCGGGCGCGGTCACGGGCGTCCTGCTGATGCTCGTGCCGATCGTGGTGACCTCCGCCGGCCACCTGGTGACCAGGACCGAGCAGCACGAGGTGGCCGCCGTCGACGGCATGTGCGACGCGCTGGAACCGGACAGTGCGGTCGTCGTCATCGAACGCTCGACCGGCGAGCGGTTCTCCCAGGTCGTGCGCGGCATGTGCGGGCTGCCGACCGCGCGCACCGCCGACGCCGCCACGCCCGACGACGTGCGGCGCATCGCCGGCGAGGTGCGCCAAGCCGGGCACCGCCCGGTCCTCATGGCGGCGAAGGCGGAGCAGGTCGCGCCGTACGGGCCGCCGTCGCGGGTCCTGCGGCTGGACACGCACCAGGACGGGCGCACCCTCACCGGGCCGCCCGGCGGCAGGTGGGGCCTGTCCCTGGAAGTCTGGATCACCGAACCCCCCGGATCTTGAGTCGGCTCCCGTCTCGGACGGTTCGGCGGCTTGAGGCGGCTCGGGTGCGTCCGGGCGAGTATCCTCGCGCTGCGTGAGCACCCAGTCTGCCGAGACGTCCGCCGAGACCCGATCCGCAGAGATCCGATCCGCGGAGACGACGGCCCAGCCCGCCGCCGACGCCCCGCCCGCGCCGGAGTCCGCGTCACCGCCCGCCGCCGCGCAGGGGACCACGCCTGCGCCCGCGGCGAAGCCGGCGCCGCCGCCCGAGCCCGCGCCCGTCCCGGAACAGGCGGAACCGGCGTCCCAGCACGTCCACGTCACGATCGTCCTGCCCTGCTACAACGAGCAGGACCACGTGATCGACGAGATCGAGCGCATCACCAAGGCGATGGACGGCAGCGGCAAGACCTACGAGCTGCTGGCCGTCGACGACTGCTCGACCGACGCGACGCTCGCCCGGCTGCGGGAGGCGGCGCCCCGCTTCCCGCAGATGCGGGTCATCGCGTTCCAGCACAACAGCGGCTCGGGCACGGTCCGGCGCATCGGCTCCCAGCAGGCCCGCGGCGAGATCGTCGTGTGGACCGACGCCGACATGTCCTACCCCAACGAGCGGATCCCCGAGTTCGTGGACCTGCTGGACACCGACCCGTCCATCGACCAGGTCGTCGGGGCGCGCACGAGCGAGGAGGGGTCGCACAAGGCGCTGCGGGTCCCCGCCAAGTGGTTCATCCGCAAGATCGCCGAGCGGCTCACCAACTCCAGGATCCCCGACCTGAACTCGGGCCTGCGCGCGTTCCGCCGCGAGGTGTCGCTGCCGTACCTGCGGCTGCTGCCGCCCGGGTTCTCCTGCGTCACGACGATCACGATCGCGTTCCTGTCGAACCAGCACCCGGTCCACTACACGCCGATCGACTACGCCAAGCGGGCCGGGAAGTCGAAGTTCCACTTCACCAAGGACGCGTACCGCTACATCCTCCAGGTGCTGCGGATGGTGATGTACTTCAACCCGCTCAAGGTGCTGATGCCGCCCGCGCTGTGGCTGATCCTGATCGGCCTGGGCAAGGGCGTGTTCGACATGATCGTGCACTTCGGCTACTTCGCCAACAACACCATCATGATCTTCGTGACGGGGTTGATCATCGCTTCGCTTGCGCTGCTCGCCGACCTGATCGTCCGATCACGCGGCGACGTCTAGCGGCATGCCGGGCAAACCGAGTGTCGCGATCGTCGGCCCCGCGTTCCCCTACAAGGGCGGCGGCGCGCACCACACCACCGAGCTGGCGCACCGGCTCGCCACCGCGGGCCACGACGTGGTCATCGAGTCGTGGCGGGCCCAGTACCCGGGGTTCCTGTACCCGGGGCAGCAGACGATCACCGACCCGGAGGGCGAGCCGTTCCCCGGCACCCGGCGCCGGCTCGACTGGCGCCGCCCGGACGGCTGGTGGCGCACCGGCCGCGCCCTGCGCACCCGCGACCTGGTCGTCCTGGCGGTGCTGAGCCCGGTCCAGGTGCCGTCCTACCTGGGGATTCTCGCGGGCCTGCGGCGCGGCGCCCCGGTCGTGGCGCTGTGCCACAACGTCCTGCCCCACGAGCGCAAGCCCTACGACGAACCGCTGATGAAACGCCTGCTGCGCAAGGTCGACGGCGTTCTCGTCCACTCCGAGGCGCAGGCCGAGCTGGCGCGGGGCCTCACCGGGCGTCCCGTGCGCGTCGCGGAGATGCCCGCCCACCTGCCGGTCGCCGCCGCCCCGTCACGGGACGACGTGAAGGTCAGGCGCCGGCTGCTGTTCTTCGGGATCGTCCGCCCGTACAAGGGGCTGGACGTCCTGCTGCACGCCCTCGCGAAAGGCCCGGACGACGTGGGGCTGACCGTCGCGGGCGAGTTCTGGGGCGGGCTGGACGAGACGCGCGAGCTGATCCGCTCGCTGGACCTCACCTCGCGCGTGGAACTGCGTCCGGGCTACGTCCCGGCCGCGGACGTCCCGCGGCTGTTCGCCGCCGCCGACGCGCTCGTCCTGCCGTACCGGACGGCCACCGCGTCGCAGAACGTGTGGATGGCCCACGAGCACGGCCTGCCGGTCATCGCCACCGACGTCGGCGGGTTCGCCGGCCAGATCCGCGACGGCGTCGACGGCCTGATCTGCGCCCCGGACGACGCGGCGTCGCTGGCCGGGGCCCTCGACCGCTTCTACGCGCCGGGGGAGCCGGAACGTCTCCGCTCCGGCGTCCGCCCGGTCGACCACGCCCCGGTCTGGGCCGCCTACCTCGAAGCGCTCACGGAGGATGCGGCCACGGGCGGCGCGCTCAGAGGTGGGGTTCGATGACCTTCAGCAGGGCGCGCTTGGGCTTGGCGCCGACGATCTGCTCGACGACCTGGCCGTCCTTGTAGAGCAGGAGCGTCGGCAGGCCCATCACGCCGTACTTGTTCGGCGTCTCGGGGTTCGCGTCGTAGTCCAGCTTCGCGATCTTGATCTTGCCGTCCTGCTCCTCGGCGATCTGGTCGAGGATCGGGGCGACCATGCGGCAGGGCCCGCACCAGTCGGCCCAGAAGTCGACAAGCACCGGGGTGTCGCTGCCGAGGACCTCGTCCGCGAACGTCGCGTCGGTCACGGTGATCGGGGCCGTCATGGTCCCTCCTTCGTTGGCTGCGTACCCCTCACAAGTTCCTTGGACGGCGGTTCATTCCCCCCGTCCGTCCCGGCGAGCCTGAGCTGGGTGCGCCCGAGCAGGAGCGCGATTCCGGCGTTGATCAGATCGGCGAGGGTCAGCAGCACCCGGGACGCGATCGCGACCACGACCGGCGCGCCCGCCGGCAGCGCCGGCGTCAGCACCACCATCAGCGCCGCCTCCCGCGCCCCGATGCCGCCGGGAGCGATGAAGACGAGGAAGCCGGCGACGAACGCCAGCGCGTACGCGCCGGTCGCGAGGAACGGCAGGCCCTTCCCGTCGCCGCCCGCGGCGTTGCACAGCAGCCAGGTGTGCACGCCGAACAGGATCCAGCCGAGGACCGTCCAGCCGATGGCCCGCAGCGTGACGCCCAGGCTCACCGGACGCTCCAGCGGCGGCCGGCGGATGATCCTGAGCATCAGTCCCAGGCACCAGGTCACGATCCTCGGGTGGAGGAGGGCCAGCAGGACGGGCGCCAGCAGGAACAGGAACCAGTACCGCTCCCGCGCCGCCTCCGACGTCAGCGGCAGCGTCACAGCCGCTACCGCGAGCCCGCACGCCGTGGACGTCGCCACCGCCAGCAGCGTCGACCCGAAGCTGCGCTCCGGCGGCACCTTGTGCTCCCGCGTCATCTCGATCTGCGTCACCAGCGCCCACACCTTGCCGGGGACGTACTTGCCGAGCTGGGAGATCCCGGAGATCCGGAAGATGGCGCGCACGGGCAGCGGCGACCCGAGGCCGCCGAGGAACTCCCGCCACCCCAGCATCCAGACGAAGAGCCCGGCCAGGCCCACGGCCAGCGCGGCGACCAGCGCCAGCCAGGACATCTGCTGGAACGCGTCCACCGTCGCGTCCCACTGGGAGGCCACGCTGTAGGTGCAGAACGCCAGCGCGAGCATCACCAGGAACACTCGCAGCGCCCGCACGGCGACGGCCTTCGTCTTCACGCGCCCAGCGTAGGCGAACGTGACGTTCCAGCCGCCCGATCGGCCTAGAGTTGGGAACGATGAAGATCTCGGATGTGGTCGCCTTCATGGGCCACCAGGTGCATGTGTGCCGGTACCGCGAGGCGGGGACGCTCCTCGGCTGGATGGGCCGGGACCTGCGCGGCCGCCGCGTCCTCGACGTCGCGGGCGGCGACGGGTACTGGGCGGGCCAGGCGCGCAAGCGCGGCGCCGACGCCGTCTCGATCGACCTCGCCCGCGGCAAGATGGAGTACGGGCGCACGCTCGCCCACGCGCCCGCTCTGATCGAAGGCGACGCGCTGCGCCTCCCGTTCGGCGACGGCTCGTTCGACGCGGTCCTGTCCGTCTGCGCGATCGAGCACTTCGACGACGGCGGCAGATCCCTGGACGAGATGGCGCGAGTCCTCAAGCCCGGCGGTGAGATCTTCATGTCCGCCGACGTGCTGAGCCGCGCCGACGCCTGGCCGAAGCTGCGCGACGCGCACAAGGCCAAGTACCACGTACAGCACACCTACACCCACGACAGCCTCCGCAAGCTGATGGACGAGCGGGACCTCGACCTGGTCAGGCACAGCTACCAGTTCCGCACGGCCGCCACCGAACGCCTCTACCTGTCGCTTTCCACCTATGGCGGCAAGGTCGGCTTCAACGCGGCCGCGCCCCTGACGCCGCTCGTCGCGCTCGCCGACCGCAAGGCCCCGAACGACCAGGGCAGCATCGTGCTGATACAGGCGCGCAAACGGTAGGTCTTGGGGCGTGGGGGTCGTCCCCCACAGTGAAAGGTAGTTCTCGCGCCATGAATGGACGTGCCGCGCGGGGGGCACCGACGGGCGTAGGGTCGAAAGAGTAAAAAGTGATCTACGCCACCGCGGATGGGGGAGTGGACCGTGGCGCCTCGGATTCTGCTCGACGCGACCGCCGTGCCGGCCGACCGCGGCGGGCTCGGCCGGTACGTCGACGGGCTGCTGTGCGCCCTGCACGCGCAGGGCGCCGACCTGGCCGTCGTCTGCCAGCGGGCGGACGAGGAACGCTACGGGGGGCTCGTCCCCGGAGCGCGCGTCGTCGCCGGCCCGGCGGCGCTGTCGCACCGCGCGACCCGTCTCGCCTGGGAGCAGTCGGGCCTGCCGCACGTCGCCGAACGCGTCGCCGCGGACGTCATCCACCTGCCGACCTACACGATGCCGGTGAGCGCGGCCCTGCCGACCGTGGTGACGATCCACGACGTGACGCCGTTCACCGAGCCCGAGCTCCACGACCCGCTCCGCACCTCCTACGTCAAGTCGGCGACCCGCACCGCCGCGCGCCGCGCCACCCGGCTGATCGCCCCGTCCCTCGCGACCCGTGACGAACTGGTCCGGATCCTCGGCGCCGACCCCGCCGGCATCGACGTCGCCTACCACGGCGTCGACCACGAGGTGTTCCACCGGCCGTCCGAGGCGGAGACCAAGCACGTCTCCGACCGGCTGGGCCTGCACGGCCACCCCTACGTCGCCTACCTGGGGGCGCTGGAGCCGCGCAAGAACGTCCCGAACCTGATCCGCGGCTGGGTCAAGGCGTGCGCGCACCGCCCGGACGCCCCGGCGCTCGTCCTGGCGGGCGGCGGCGGCTGGGACGACGACGTCGACGCCGCTCTCGCCACCGTCCCGCTGGACCTGCGCGTCCTGCGGCCCGGGTACCTGCCCTGGCCGTCCCTCCCCGGCTTCTTCGGCGGCGCGCTCGTCGTCGCCCTGCCCAGCCGCGGCGAGGGCTTCGGCCTCCCCGTCCTTGAGGCGATGTCCTGCGGCGCGCCCGTCCTCACCACCCGCCGCGGCCCCCTCCCCGAGGTGGGCGGCGACGCGGTCGCCTACACCGAACCGGACCCGCCCGGCATCGGCGCGGCCCTCGGCGCCCTCTTCGACGACCCGTCCCGCCGCACCGAACTCGCCGACGCCGCCCACGCCCGCTCGCAGCAGTTCTCCTGGGCGGCGTCCGCCGAGGCGCACATCACCTCCTACCAGCGAGCCGTCGACCAGCACGAGAAGTCCGCACGCACCCGCTAGGCTCGGCCACCACGCCCGCGGTGGAGAAAGGAACCGAGTGGAAGCGATCCTCCTGGTCGGAGGGCAGGGC
>NZ_SMKK01000227.1 GCF_004348425.1 Actinomadura sp. 7K507 | reverse complement strand
GCCCAGGGCGCAGCAGCCGCAACCGCAACCGCCGCCGTCACCGCCCGCGCCTCCCTCACCCCCACCTCCCCAGGCCTCGGCGCCCAGTGCGCCGACGGCCCGGGAGCCTGGACCGCAAAGGCCGCCGCCTCTGCCTCGCGGTAGGCCTGTGCCCATGCCACCGCGGGACGCCGAGCCGACGCCTCAGGCGATGCCCGGTCCCCCGTCGCCGCCCCAGTCACCGCCACCCCTTGGCGAGGCGAACCCGGCGCACGGCGAGACGCCGCGGCGGCCGGAGCCGGCGTCTCGGGAGCCGGAGGCCGCGCCGCCTTTGCGGGAGGCCGCGCCTGCTCCAGAGGCATCGGTTCCGGACGTGGCGGCGACAGGGCAGCCGGCGCAGACGTCGGCGCTTCACATGCCGGCGGCCGCGGGGACGCAGGGCCGGGCCGGGCCGGTTCCGGCGGTGCCTCACGGGCCCGCGGGACGGGCGCCGGCGGCGCAGGCCACTCCGATGGCGCAGGCCACTCCGGCCGTTGAGGCCACTCCGGTGGCTGAGGGATGGCACGTTCCGACTCCGGGGCGTTACCTGCCTCCCGGGCGGCCCCCGGAGGCGCCGTCGGGACGGGCGGGGGTTCCGGTCGGGCTGATCGTGGCCGTCGAGGCCGTCGCCGTGGCGGGCGTCGCGTTCGGGGGGCACCTGGTCTGGCCGGTCTGGGGCGCGGTGGCCGTGGTCGCGGTGTGGGCGGTTCTGCTGGCGGCGCCCCTGGCCGCCCGTCGGGCCTACGGGTACCGCGAACCGGCGGCGGCCGAGCGCGTCCAGGTGGAACAGGCCTGGCGGAACGTCCAGGGACGCGCGGGAACGGCCGCGTACCGGCTGGTCGTCGTCGAATCGGAGGCGTTGAACGCCTGCACACCGTTCGGGCGGACCGTCGCGGTCACGTCCCATTCGGCGCGTTCGCTCCCGCCGGGAACGCTGGAGGCCGTGCTCGCGCACGAGCTGGGGCATCTGCTGGGCTGGCGGGCCGTGCCGGCGTTCCTCCACGCGCAGGTCACGCTGCCGAGCCGTGCGCTGACGTGGGTACTGCGCGGGACGTGGGCCCCGGTCGGCCCGATGTGGAAGCGGGCCGTCGCGTGGCATCGGCCGATCGGGTTCGTGGCCGCGTTCCTCCTGACCGTCCTCGCGACGGCGGTCACCGTCGCGGTCGCGCTGCCCGCGGCGGCCGCTCAGGCCGCCTCCCGGGCCGCGCGCCTGCCGCGCGGGCGGGCGGAGGCGCGGGCGGACGCCGCCGCGGTCCGGCTGGGGTTCGGCGCCGAACTGGTCGCGGTCGTGGAGCATCGCATCGAGCACGCCCCGCACGGGTTGCCGATGCCTCTCGTCCGGCGGGCCCAGGGGCTGCGGCGGCGGCTCGGCTGAGCGGTCAGCTCTTGCCGCCGAACAGCGGCGGCGGCCCCTGCCGGGGTTCGCCGGGTCCGCGCGGCCCGGTCTGCTGGCCGGGCGGCGCTCCCGGGTCGGCCGACAGCGGCGCCCGGGGCGGCGGTGGCGCGGGCGGGGTGGCCCACTGCGAGGCCGGAGTCGTGCCCCATCGCGGCGGCTGCTCCGTGGGGCGGGGCTGCTCCGTGGTGCGGGGCTCCGTGCCGCCAGGCGAGGTCAGGGGCTGGTCGGAGGCGGGAATGGCCTGCGGTGCGGGCGGATCCGGGAGGGGGCCGGTGGTGACGCGGTCCAGAGTGATGATCGCGGGGTCGCATTCGACGGGGGTGATGGTGCGGCCGCCGCCGGGAGCCGACACGACCATCAGCAGCGCGTGGTCCGGGAGGTGCTGGAGGGTGACGGGTTCGACGACGTACTCGTACACGCGCTGCGTCGTGTCGGCGTCGCTCCAGTTGGTGCCCTCGGCGTAGGAGTAGGCGGCCGACCAGTTCCGGGACGTCGACGTGGCGGTGCCCTCGGTGTCGCTGGTGCTGGTGCCGCCGCCCCGGTTGCGGCCGCGCTGGTAGGAGGTGGAGCGGTCGGGGAACAGCCCGAACATCTCGCCGCCGGAGTAGCCGACGCCGGACGAGCGGCTCGTCCCCCAGTTGCGCGACTCGCCCGCCGTGTGGCTCGTGCTGTAGGTCTCCGAGTCGCCCTCGCCCTGGGTGTCGGTCGACGTGTGGGACTCGTTCCCGCCGATGTTCTTCGTGATCTGCGACAGGATGAACCGGTGGTCGCGCCCGATGAAGTCGGCGGCGCGCGAGGCGTCCTCGTGGTTGCCGAGCCGCATGAACGCGACGGCGCCGCCGCCGATCATCTCCGCGGACGTCTCCCGCAGCCGCCGGAACAGCAGGGTCAGCGGGACGCCGCGCCGCTCGCACGCGTCCGAGAGCCGTTCCAGGTGGCGGCGGGCCAGCTCGTCGGCGCCGACGACGATCAGCGCGGGCGTCGAGTCCCGGGACGCGGTGATGCGGTGCGTGACCCACTGCACGATCAGGTCGGTGAGCAGCTCGGAGCGGACGTTGCGGGCCTGGCTGTCGAGCGCGATGCACGTCAGGTAGCCGGTGCCGTCCTTGGACGGCTCTGTCCCGAGGTCCTCCAGCGGATGTACGTAGGACTCGATCCGCGACAGGCTGGCATGGGCCTGGCGGCGGTACTCGACGGTGAACAGCTCGCCGGCGATGTGCCGCCGCTCGTCGCGGGTCAGCACGTCGCCGTCGTCGGGTTCGCCCATCAGCGCGCGGAGGGCCGCGGCGATCCGGCCCAAGGTGACGTCGTCGCCGAGGGCGCCGCACACCTTGGTCAGGATGCGGTCGTCCATGCTGCGGTCCGCGCGCACGGCGTCGGGGGTGCCGCCGTGCATGGACTCGACGATCGCGTCCACGAGGTCCTGCGGCGACATGTCCCTCAGGAGGGTGGACGAGGCCTGGCGGCTGGGCAGCAGTTGCGCGTCCACCCCCATCCAGGCCGCCCGGGACAGCTCGACCAGTTCACGGCTGATGACCTCCCTGGACAGGTCGAGGACCAGCAGCGGCTGGACGGCGAGTGTGGACGCCCCATACGTGGTGAGCAGCGCCTCCCATGCCCATAGCGTCCCGCCGAACACGTCGAGGCGGCGACCGGGCCGGGGAGCCGCGCCCCATTCGGGCAGGCCGTCGAGCCGCGCGCGCTCTGCGGAGTCGTGGGCGTGCTTGCGCGCCTGCCATTGCCGGGTCTGTTCCTGGTAGCCGCTCCCGATCTGCTGCTGGGCGAGCTCGTACGCCTGCCGGGCGTGCTGCCGTTGCCGGACGGCCCACGACGTCAGTGCCGTCCCCGGCGCCGCGACGATGACCGCGAGCAGCAGCGCCCCGATCGGGGCCGTCATGTCGGCCGGGGAGCTTCCGGCCGAGCAGGCCCCGTACAGCAGCAGGACGGCGGCGATGCCCCCGCTGATCGGAAGGGTCCGGCTCAGCCGGCGCCGCGCGAGCTGTTCGGTCTCGCGGACGCGGCGCGCCAGGTAGTCCGGTAAGACCTGCTGCCGCGGCGGTGCCTCCGGGAAGGGGCGCAGGAACCACCAGCGGTCCCGGAACACCCAGCCGAGGCGGGGTTCGGGGCTGAACAGCCGCTCACGGCGCGACAGCAGCCCTCCATGATCGACCGGTCTGCCCATCACGAGGCTGAACCCCCGTTCCGTTCGGGTGCCGTCCTGCCAGGGTGCCGACTTGTCAGGGTGCCGGCGTGCTCGTCACGTCATCCGGGGCGCTGCGGGCGGCCACCGGGCGGGGAGGGCGTGGCGATGCGCAAACAACCCAAGCAGATTGACAGGGAACTTGTCAGGCCCTCCGCCTCGAATCAGCCTTCCCAATGCCGGGCTTGCTCAATAGCCTGACTGCCCATGGCGAACGACGAGGACGTAGGCGCGGAACGGGCCGGGCGTCCGCCGTCCGCGCCGATCCGGACAGGGCGGGTGTGATGGCGCGGGTCGAGCTGTACGTCTCGGTGGACGTCGAGGCGGACGGTCCGATTCCCGGGCCGTACTCGATGCTCAGCTTCGGGATGGCCGTGTGCGGGACGTTCGACGGGACGGAGTTCACGGCGTCCGACCCGTCCGAGCGGACCTTCTACGCGGAGCTGAAGCCGATCGGCGACGACTTCGATCCGAAGGCGCTGGAGGTGAGCGGGCTCGATCGCGGGCGGCTCGTCCGGGAGGGCCGCGATCCGGCGGAGGCGATGGACGCGGCGGCCGCGTGGGTCAGGACGGTCGCGGGCGGCGCGCTGCCGGTGCTGGTGGCGTACCCGCTGGCCTACGACTGGATGTGGCTGTACTGGTACTGGATGCGGTTCACGTCGCGCTCGCCGTTCGGGCATTCGCGGCATCTCGATATCAAGAGCCTCTACGCGGCCAAGGCGGGAGCGATGGTCGCCCAGTCAACGAAACGGCAGATGCCCGCAGCGCTGCTGCCGGACCGTCCGCACACCCACAACGCCCTGGACGACGCCCTGGAGCAGGCCGAACTGTTCCAGAACCTGTTCCGCTGGGGCGGCTGACCATGTGGGACGTGGTGCGCGGCCTGCCGGTCTGCCGCCTGCTGGAGGTTCCGCGCCGGGACGAGGCGGACGGGCGGGACGAGTGGCGTGACCAGCGGCTCGCCGCGCTGGTGTCGGCCTACCACGCGGGCAAGGACCCGGTCCTGGTCGGCTGGCGGCGGGCGCAGCCGTTCGGCCCCACGGAGGTGTTCGTCGGCGGCGACGGCCTCCTCGCCGACCGCGAGGGGAACGCCGCGACGCTCAGCCTCCCGGCCGGCGGACGCGGCGTCATGCTCCCCCAGGGCGTCGCCGAGGACTCGATGGCGCACTGGGTCGGCATCGGCGCGGTCGCCGACGGGCTGCTGGTGGACGACCCGCCCGGGAACGACCGGGCCGACGAACCCGCGAGGCCGTCCCTGGAGGACTGCCTGCTGTCGGTGTGGATGCAGCCGTTCGCGTGGATGCTGGCCGCCGAGCCCATGACGGGCCCGGAGACCGAGCGGCTGGCCGACGACCTGGCCGACCGGCAGCAGCGCGCCCAGTCGATGGCGGAGATGTCGCCCGAGTACTCGGTCACCGCCGTCCGGATGGAGCGGCGCCACCGCGAGGTGCGGCAGGCGGCGACATCCGGCCTGTGGCGGGTCCACCTGATGGCCGGGGCGGCGACGCCGCAGGCCGCGGCGCGGGTCGCGGCGCTGGTGTGCGCGTCGGCCGACCTCAGCCGGCTGCCGTACGCGCTCGTCCCCGGGGCGTCCGGGCCGTTCGAGGCGAGCACGCAGCTGGTGGCGGCGCTGGCGCGCCCGCCCGTCCGGGAGGTCGCCGGCGTCCGGTTCGCGATGCGGCCCGAGTTCGACGTGACACCCGAGTTCGACGCGGCAGGGCTCGGTACGGGGTCCGGCCCGGCGAACGCCGCGGTGCCGCTGGGGCGGGTCCTGGACCGCAACCGCCGCGAGGTGGGTCCGCTGTCGCTGCCGCTGTCCAGCCTGAACCGGCACACGTTCGTGTGCGGCGCGACCGGCGCGGGCAAGTCGCAGACCGTCCGGTCGCTGCTCGCGGCCGCCTCGCACACCGGGCTGCCGTGGCTGGTGGTCGAGCCCGCCAAGGCGGAGTACCGGCTGATGGCGGCGCGGCTCCCGGACGCGGAGGTCGTCGCGATCCGTCCCGGTGACGCGGACGCGATCGCCGCCGGGATCAATCCACTCGAACCGGCCCGGGGCCCCGACGGGCGGCCGTTCCCGCTGCAGACCCACGCCGATCTCGTCCGCGCGCTGTTCCTCGCCGCCTTCGACGCGGACGAGCCGTTCCCCCAGGTGCTCGCCGGGGCGCTGACCCGCTGCTACGAGCGGCTCGGCTGGGACCTGGCGCTCGGCGAGCCGTCCGTCCCCGGGACGTCGCCCCGCTACCCGACGCTCGCGGACCTGCAGGCCACCGCCGAGCAGGTCGTCACCGACATCGGCTACGGCCAGGAGATCACCGACAACGTCCGCGGGTTCATCCGCGTCCGGCTGTCGAGCCTCCGGCTCGGCACCACCGGGCGGTTCTTCGAGGGCGGCCACCCGATCGACTTCGACGCGCTGCTCGCCCGCAACGTCGTGCTGGAGATCGAGGACGTCGGGGACGACCGCGACAAGGCGTTCCTGATGGGCACGGTCCTGGTGCGGCTGGTCGAGCACCTGCGGATGCGGCAGCGCCAGGGCGGCTCGGCGGGGCTGCGGCACCTCAGCGTGTTCGAGGAGGCGCACCGGCTGCTGCGGCGCAGCGAGGAGGCGGGGCCCGCGTCCCACGCCGTGGAGACGTTCGCGAGCCTCCTCGCGGAGATCCGCGCGTACGGGGAGGGGCTGATCGTGGCGGAGCAGATCCCGTCGAAGCTCGTCCCGGACGTCATCAAGAACACCGCCGTCAAGATCGTCCACCGGCTGCCGGCGAAGGACGACCGGGACGCGGTCGGCGCCACGATGAACATCACCGACGACCAGTCGCGGTTCCTGGTCACGCTCACTCCCGGCGAGGGGGCCGTGTTCACCGACGGCATGGACTTCCCGCACCTGGTCCGCATGCCGGACGGCTCGCACCTGGAGACGTCCGCGCCGGTCGCGTCCCCGCGGGTCCTGGTCAGCCCTCGCAGCAGCACGTGCGGGGCGGACTGCCGCGACTCGCCGTGCACCCTCCGCGACATGCGCGCCGCCCAGCGCACCCTGGAGGATCGTCCCGAACTCGTCCTCTGGAGCGAACTCGCCGCGGCCGCCCACCTCACCGGGTGGGGCAATCCCGGCCCTCCCCCCGCCGTGCTGGACGGGCTGCCCGCACGACTCCGCGACTGCGCCCTCTCCCACGCCGTCGACGCCGCCGTCGCGTCCCGCGGCGCCCACGCGGCCCTGGCCGACCATCTCGTGCGGGCTTTCCACGAACGTTCCTGCGGAGCCGACGAGATTGAATACTTCGCCGCGTCGTACCGCTGGTGCCTTCTCCTAGAGGAACTCCAGCAAGCGCACCAGACGGACCCTGAGGCGGGCAGGCATCCCAGAAGCGACGAATGGGGCTCCCTCTACGGACGCGTGATTCCCGGTGACACGCTCGCCGAGCAACTCAGGCATGTCACCGCCTGGTGGGATCGCGACCAACGCGACCCCGACGCCCGCACCCTCGTTCTCTGGGGCACCACCCCGGCGATGGAAACCGCCGTGGGCGCCCTCCGGGGCGACTCCGACTGGGCCGACCGGCTCCGCGAAGCGACGTCCCGCCTCCAGCCGCCGGACGGCCTATTGGATTCCTATATCAACGACGGCTAATGCACTATGGATGTCATGGGGATCCTGGAGCAGGTAGCACCGAATCTGGTAGACGTCCTCCGCCGTGATGCCATGTGGATGACGTGGAACACCATCCTGGCCTGGATTCCCGTGGGTCTCGCCTGGCTCGTCTTCCGCGGCGACCGCGTTTCCCACTCACCTTTCTGGTGGGCGGGCATGGCGCTATTCATCCTCTTTCTGCCGAATGCCCCGTATGTCGTCACGGACATCGTCCACCTCCGCGGCGACGTCCTCGCGGCGAACGACGGCGGCCCGGTGATGACCGCGATCCTGCCCGTCTACGCGGTGTTCATCGGATCGGGTTTCCTGGCCTACTACCTCGCCCTGCGCGCCGCGCTCGACCATCTCACCCGGCTCGGCCTGGAAGCCTGGCGCTTCCCGGCCACGGTGGCCGCGCACGGCCTGTGCGCCATCGGCGTCTTCCTCGGGCGGTGGGCCCGCCTCAACAGCTGGGAACCGGTCATCGACCCGCATGGAACACTCGAACGGATCTTCATCCACCTGACCTGGACGTGGGCGCCGGTGCTGATCCTGGCGACCTTCCTGGTCACCTGGGTCGGCCATTTCATGACCAGGGCGGTGGCCGAGGCCTCCTTCGAGGTCACCCGGAAGGGCGCACGCATCCTCCGCGCGAACCTCACGTCCTGACCGGCACGTCCGGTCAGGCGGCGTAATTGCGGACGAGGCGAAGCGCGTCGGCGGCGTGCGGCCCTTCGGCGATGAGACCGGTCTGCCCAGGCGTCAGCCGCTGCGCACCGACACGGCAGAACTCCGCCGCCGGGCCGGTGATTCTCGTGGGGGCGTCGGGGCCGCCGAACGTCCAGCGGGTTCCGTCGGGCGCGCTGAGATCGCAGAAGACCGGGACTTCCGCGAGCCCCGCCAGAGAAAAGGCGTAGGGCAGCGTCCGATGAGCCAGCCAGGCCACGTGCCGGAGCCGTGCCGTGTCGGGATAGGCGATCCCGAGCGGAACGGTGATGTCCAGCGCATGCGCCCAATGCTCGGCGAGCCTCGTCGTCGCCAGAGTCCGCGGAGACAACGACGTCCGCACCCAGGGCAGCCGGGTCCCCGCAGGATGAGCGCGCAACACGCCGGGAGAGGCGAACGCCGCCCTGCGCCACCGCGCCAGCAATTCCTCCGGCGGTATCCCACGCTCGGCGGAGACCATGTCCGCGGCAAGGGCGTCCACCGTCGTCCCCTCCCCCGACAGGAACGCCTCGCCCGCCCCTGACGGCGGAGCGATGATCACTTCCTCGGTCTGGACGAGGTGCAGAACGACATCGGAGACCGTCCACCCGTCGGCGCCGGACGGCCGGGCCCATTGTTCCTGAGTCAACGACCCGAGCACCGCATCGAGCTGCCGGTACTCGGCGGCCAGGTCCTCGAAGACATCCGCCATCCGGCCACCATACCGAATCTCATTCGGTATGAACCGTCCACTCCCGGCCAGGACGACCCGGCTCGGATCCGGCGCCCGGGGCACGTCCACCTCCGCGTGTGCGGCATGGCGTCGTCCGCCGTCAGGCGAGTTTCTCCAGGCGGTCGGCGGCTTCGGCGGCGCCTCCGGCGGAGGCGATGGAGTCCCGGACGCGTTCGGCGGCGGCGCGGTGCGGGCCGTCTGCGAGGACGGTCGCCAGGGCGGTCCGGAGTTCGTCCGGTCGAGCGCTGGTGTGGCCGACGGTGATGCCCACTCCCGCGGCCTCGACCTGGCGGGCGACGGTCGGCTGGTCGTCCAGGACCGGGGACACGACCAGCGGGACGCCGTGGGAGAGGGACGCGCAGACGATGTCGTGGGCACCGTGGCAGACGACGGCGGAGACCTGTTCGAGCAGCTTGTCCTGCGGGACCTGCTCGCGGACGAGGACGTTCGGCGGCGGGTCGGCCACCACGCCCTGGGGCGCCGCGATGATCGCCTGGAAGTCCATGTCACGGGCCGCCTCGGCGGCGACATTGAGGAACCGGTCGGCGGAGGGGCTGTTCGTCGCGCCCAGGGTGATCAGGGCGGCGGGGCGGCCGTCCAGCCGGTCCCAGGGGAACGCGCGCGGCGCGGCACGTCCGGGCGCAGGGCCGACGAAGGCGAAATGATCGGGGAAGAACGAGATGTCGCCGATGAGGGCGCCCGGGGAGAAGACCAGGACGAGGTGGTCGGAGAAGCGCAGGTCGAGCAGGTCGTCGATGCCGTGGTCGAGCTGGAAGCCCGCGATCTGGTCGCGGACCCACTCCTCGGCCTCCGGCATGGCGGCGAGCGGGCGGGCGAACTCGGCGGACGTCGCGGCCGAGGTGGCCCAGGGGATCCCGCGGCGCCGGGCCGCGACGGGGGCGGCGAAGGCGTACTGGTCGGCGATCACGACGTCCGGGCGGAAGCGGTCGACGGCCTTCTCGACGCCCGGCATCATCGCGTGGCCGAGAGGCACGAGGAACTCCTCCCAGCGGAAGCGGAGGGCGGCGAGGCCGCGCAGGTCCAGCCAGTCGCGCCGGACGCCGTGCATGCGCTTCTCGAAGTCCTCCTCGACGGCGCCGAAGACGCGGGAGCCGTGGCGGAGCCGGGATTCGAGGGACGGCCGGTGGCCCGTCCAGGCGACCTTGTGGCCGCGGCGGGCCAGTTCGGCGGCGACCGCCACACTGGAGGTGATGGGGCCGTCCACCGGCGGGGCGAACAGGAACCGGCGTTCGGGTGTTCTCACGCGCCGGATACCGGGGTCGCCGAGCAGGGACGGCACCTGGACGCGGCGGGCGTTCATCGGGCGGCTCCAGCGGGCGTCCGCGTGCCGGTGACGTCGTCGTTCATGCGTGGGCCTCCTCAATGTCCGTTCCGCCGGACTCGACCGTCCAGGCCACGACGTGTCCTTCGACTTCGCGTGTCTCCACTGTCGTGACCGTGCCGTTGGCGGCGATCAGTAGCCGTTCGGCGTCGGCGACGGTCACGACCATTTCGGGACGGTCGGAACCGGTGTTCATCGACTGCAGTACTGCTTGCTTGGCCGCACGGACACGTGCGTCCTTCTCGCCTTGGGCGAGTCCGATGCCGGCTGGTTCGTGGCCCGGTCGTACCAGGGCCACGGCCAGTTCGGCATCCGAGGCGATGGAGATGGTGAGCGGGCCGTCGAACGGTCCCGTCACCAGTGGCCCGTCATGGACGGTTAGTTCTGCGGGGAACAGGGGCCCGTGCCCGTTGCGCCATAGGTGGTCCCGGACGGCGTCCTTGGCCGCGATCCGTCCGAGCAGCCATGGTCCTTGCGCGAACGGCGGGAGGGCTTCGTACTCGGCGCGTTCGCCGGCGCAGAGGTACAGGCGCATGAGGAGGTCGCGGGACGCGGTGCCGTCCCAGCGTTTGCGGGCCAGGCACCAGCCGCCCGGTTGCGGCTCCCCCGTTCCGGACACTTCGGCGGTGAACTTCATCCGCCAGAGGGCTTCGTCCGTGTAGAAGCGGTGGGTGGTCCAGCCGTCGACGCGTCCCCATACCGTTCCGTTCCCGCGGAGGATCTCGGCTGAGCAGCGCATCGTCGTGTCGGTGAGGGACTGGTTCCAGACGGTCGTCTCCAGGTGCTCCCCGGCGGGCGGCAACGGCCCGTACAGGGAGACCCGTTCGATCCCGACCGGGAACACGGTCTGGTTGGTGTCGCCGTACACCTGGATCCAGTGGCAGCAGAGTTGCCCTGCGCTGTCCAGGAGCGCGCCTGGCGCGGGAAGCGCGGTCAGGACGGCACGCACACCGTCCTCTGCGAGAGCCGTGATCTCGGTGATGCCGCGGAAGAGGGGCCCTTGGAACATCCAGCGTTCCTCGTACAGCCGTTCCGCGGTGACTATGGGCGGGCCTTCGATGGTGAGTGGCGTGCGGTCCGGCGCGGGTGGCATCGGGTAGTGATCGGCGAGGAGGACCGTCCCGTCCGCGTGGCCCTGGATGACGACCTTCACTCTGCGGGGCCGGTCTCTCCCGCCCGCGTGGTGGGCGCCGTCGGCGAGGTGGGCATCGACGTCGGCCGTGGTCGGCGGGGCGGCCACGACCCAGCGGACGGCGCGGACGTCCTCGAAGCCGACGACGACCATGCCGGGCAGCAGTTCCCGTGCCGTACCGGCCATGACCTCCAGCAGCGTCGTCAACGGAACGATCGGAAACCTGTCCGACATGTCAGGCCAGCCGGGCGCCTGCGGGAACACGCAGTGATCGCTCACGTAGGGCATCGCGTCGAGCGAGAAGACACGGGAGACGGAAAGCTCCCGGGCCACCGGCGACGCCTCGCCGGACGGCGCGGGCACCGCCCCGCCGCCGAACGCCTCCAGCACCGTCTGCGCCCCGGCGGTCGCGTCGTTGAGCAGCGCCTCCAGCTCGGCCATGACCGGATCGTCGGCCGGAAGCGACGGGACACCGGGCGTGAGGCGGATGGGCGGCACGGCACCGTCCAGCCTGACCAGCGGCGTTCCGAGATCGAGAGGCATGCCCGTGGCGGTCGCGGGGGGCGGCGACGCGCCGTACCCCTCGGCCCACAGCGCGGCGACGACGCGGCGGAGCTGGGCCATCCCGTCCCGGTCCGGCACGTTGACGGCCATCGCGAGGTGCTCGCGGTCGCCGAGCCTGTCGCCGACGAACCCCGTGAGGCTCCCCGGCCCGACCTGCACGAACGCGCGCACGTGGGCGGCGCCGTACAGTTCCTCGATCAGCTCGCTGAACCGGACGGGCTCCAGCAGGTGCCGCACGACGAGCTCGCGCACGGCGGCGGGCGAACGCGGGTAGGGCGCGACGGTCGTCGCCGACCACAGCGGCACGCGCGGCTCGTGCATCTCCAGGTCCTCGAACGCGAGCCGCACCTGCTTCTCGTAGGCCTCGGCGAGCGGCGTGTGGAAGCCCGCCCGGAACGGCAGCTCCTGACCGAGGACGCCCTCGGACGCGAGCCGCCCGAGGATCTCGCGGACCTCGCCGGCCGGGCCGCAGATCACCGACTGGTGCGGGCAGTTGTCATGGCTGACGAGGACGCCGGAGCGTCCCCCCGCGGCCTCGTCCGCGCGGGCCGCGCCGCAGCCGAGCGCCGCGTAGACGACGTCCGGCGCGCCGCCGCCGAGGACCTGGATGCCGTCGAGGGCCTGGACGAACGACTCGGCCGCACCGGCGTCGAACATCCCCGCCGCGATCGTCGCCGTCCATTCGCCGAGGCTGTGACCTGCGACGACGTCCGGTTCAACGCCGAGTTCGGCGAGCGCCGCGGCGAGCAGGCGCCCGACGCCGATGATGTCCGCGACCTGCCCCGTCCAGCCGGTGCCTCCGGTCGGCTCGGGCTTGGGCATCCCGAAGTGCTCGGCGACATCGTCCACGCGGGGGTCGAAGGCGGCCTCGAAACCGGGGAACAGGAACGCCAGCCGTCCCCCCTCGGCCAGAAGCGGACGGGGTGAGAACCACACGTCGCTACGGCCTCGCCAAGCGGTTCCGCGCTGAACGACGGCTCGTGCCAGATCGAGCCTGCGGGACGTCGGTGCGACTATCGCGATGCGACATGGAAGGTCGGGAACGTCCTCCCGCACGCGCGACAGAAGCTCTTCGTCCGGTGCGGCCAGGGCGCCGGCCAGTTCATCGGTCGTGCGGGCGGCCAGCCTCAGGACGACCTCGTCCGACTGTGGGGTGTCGAGCCGCCGGGGCCTCCTCGCCCGCCTGGCACCGCCCGACGGCGGCTCCTGCAAGATCACATGCGCGTTCGCGCCGCCGAACCCGAACGCGTTCACCGCCGCCCGCCGCGGACCGTGCCTCCGCCCCCACTCGGCGGCGTCCCGGACGAGCCGCAGCCTCCCGTCCTCCAGCGAGGCGTGCGGGTCGTCCACGTGCAGCGTCGGCGGCAGGACACCGTCGCGCAGCGCGTACGCGGCCTTGATCAGCCCGGCGATCCCGGCGGCCGGCATCGCGTGCCCGATCATCGACTTGACCGTGCCGAGGCCGATCGGCGGGCCGTCGGTCCCGAACACCCGGCGCAGCGTCGCCAGCTCCGCCTCGTCGCCCGCCGGAGTCGCGGTGCCGTGCGCCTCGATCAGCCCCAGCGCCCCGGGCGCCGACGGGTCGAGGCCCGCGTCCCGCCACGCCCGCTCGACCGCCAGGACCTGCCCGTCCACCAGCGGGCTCATGATGCTCGACGCGCGGCCGTCGCTGGACGACCCGGCGCCCAGGACGACCGCGTGGATCCGGTCTCCGGCCCGCTCGGCGTCCGACAGCCGCTTGAGCAGGACGACCCCGGTGCCCTCGGCCAGGAGCGTCCCGTCGGCCGCCCGGTCGAACGGGCGGATCGTCTCGCTCGGGCTGAGCGCGCGAAGCTGGCTGAAAACGCTCCAGACGGTCGCGTGGTGGGCGTGGTGGACGGCCCCGGCCAGCATCGCGTCGGCCTGGCCGCACCGCAGCGCGCGCACGGCGTGCTCGACCGCCAGCAGCGACGACGCGCACGCCGCGTCCAGCGTGTACGCGGGGCCGCGCAGGTCGAACCCGTGGGCGATGCGGGACGCGGCGAAGCTCGGCACCAGCCCGGTCGAGGCGTCCGGGCCGTCCGGCCCCAGCCGCTCGCAGAATGCCCGGCGGATCTCGTCCAGCCGCTGCTTCCCGAGTTCCGGGACCAGCTCGGCCAGGATCCCGGCGACCTGGTGGGACGTCCTGACCCGCTGGTCGAACCGCGCCACGCCCGGCGTGATGTAGCCGCCGCGCCCGATGACGACGCCGATCCTGGCCCGGTCGGGGAGCCGCTCGTCGCCGCCCGCGTCCGCGATCGCGTCCCCGGCCGTCCGCAGCGCGAGGAGCTGGTCGGGCTCCATGCCCGGCACCGCCGCCGGCGTGATCCCGAACCGCGCCGGGTCGAACGTGGCCAGGTCGTCGACGAACCCGCCGCGGCGGCAGTAGAACCGGTCGCTCTCCGGTGCCCGCCCGTACGCGCCGGGGTCGTAGTAGACCGCGGGATCCCAGCGCCCGGCCGGCACCTCGGTGATCGCGTCGAACCCGGCCAGGACGTTGCGCCACAGCTCGGCCGCCGACCCGGCGCCGGGGAACACCGCCCCGGCGCCGACGATCGCGATCGGCTCCCGAGCGCGGTTCACCGGACCGCCCAGGTGAGCACGACCTGCGTCTCGTCCCCGTGTGCGATCTCCCGCAGCAGCGCCGCGGCCCCCGCGTCCGGGTCGATCAGGCCCGCGTCCGGCTCGACCGGCCCGGCGTCGCCGGGCTCGGCGCCGCCCGCCGGTTCGCCGCGGGCCCACGGCCCGAAGTCGGCGACGAGCACGCGCCCGCGCAGCCGCGTCCGCCAGACATGCGCGAGCGTGCCGCAGGCGTCGGCCGCCGCCGCGCGGTCGATCCGGCCGCGGCCGCCGTGCACACCGGCGATGCCGCCGAGCACGACGAAGAACCCGATGTCCGGCCGGACGGCCTGGGCGAGCGCGCACGCCCCGTCCACCTTCGTCCGGTACACGCGTTCGAACGAGTCGGGCGTCTTGTCCCGGACGAGCCGGTCTTCCACGAGCCCGGCCCCGTGGACGACCCCGTCGAGCCGCCCGTGCCGCGCGTGGACGTTCCGGACGACATCCCGCACAGCCTGCGAATTCCGCACGTCCGCCGCGTGATACCGGACGGACGCCGCATGCTCCCGCAGCGCGTCCAGGTTCCGGCGTATCCGCCGCTCCGCGAGTATCCGCCGGATCGTCGCCTCGATCTCGCCGGACCGCCCCTCGGCGACCAGCGCCCGCCGGAGCCCGGCCTCGTCCGGAACGTCCGGGAACGGGGGATCACCCAGCGGCTCCGGCGTGCGCCCCATGACCTCGATGTGGCAGCCGCTCGTCCGGGCCAGTTCCAGCGCCACCCGCGCGGTCACGCCCCCCGCGCCCCCGCTGAGCAGCACGACCCCGTCCGGCCCGAGGGGGATCGCGGGCTCGCCGTGCAACTCCGCCGGCACCACGCTCAGGCCACGCCGCAGGCCGCCCTCATGCCCGACCACGACCGGCGCCTCCGCGTCCAGCAGCTCCGCCAGGAACCGCTGCGCGATGGCCCGCGGGGTGTCCTTGGTGTCGACGTCAAGCGCGCGCACGAGCACCTCGGGGT
>NZ_SMKK01000226.1 GCF_004348425.1 Actinomadura sp. 7K507 | reverse complement strand
GACCTGATCGTGTCCCCGGACGACGAGGTCCACTTCCTCGAAGTCAACGTCGCCCCCGGCATGACCGAGACAAGCCTTTTTCCCCGAGCCATCAGCGGCGCCGGCCTCGACTTGGGCGAAGTCTGCCGAGACCTCCTCCTCTCCCACACCCCCTGAACCAACCGGCCACCGCCGTCCCGGTTTCACGTGAAACCCTCGCCCCCAACGGCTTACGCACCATCCAGTCGCGACAGATCCCCGCCCCCGGCACAAGCGATCAAGATAGAGCGCCACGCCAACCATGACGCTGCGCTGCCGCAGCAGCACACTGCTCGACGCGAGACGATCGACCCGCCAGACGCCGCACGGGGGAGACAGGGCGACGAGCCAGCCCGCCCCCAAGGCCACCGGCCCCCAGACGTTTCCCGTGAAACACCGCCTCCCCCTGGGCAACCAACCCGACGACCGCCCGCCGATCGCCCAATGCGCCTCCGCCCTACCCATCACCTCACGACAACCACGTCCGCATCCCAACCAACGCCCCGCAGCGGACAGCCAGACTGACGGCTGGACTAGCGTTACCGGCGCTCCCCTTGACGCGCAGAGTCGGGTACGGGCAAACGTGTAGAGGCAGTCGAACAGGCTCGGTTCCGGCCAGGGAGGGAACTGTGCGTCACCGTTCATGGTTCGCCGTTGAGGGATCGCTGGAGCCGATCGACTACGACGGGCCGTCGTTCTTCCGGTTTCCGAAGGCCGTCGCCGAACATGTCATCGAGCGCTACTCCGCACCCGGGGACTGGATCATCGACCCCTTCTGTGGTTTCGGCACCACTTTGGTAGTGGCCGAGCGCCTAGGCCGACATGCGGTCGGCTGCGATGTCGACGAGCAGCGCGCCGCCTTCAGCGCCGCACGCCTCAGTGATCCGGATCGGGTGGTGCACGGGCGCAGCGAGGAACTCACGGCGACGCCGTGGCCGCCGTTCGCCCTGATGTTCACCAGCCCTCCCTATGGCAGCTTCCGAACCGGCGAGCGAGCCGACGACACGGCGACCTATCTCGCCGACGCCCGTCGCCTGTTCACCGGTTTCGCCCGGCTGCTGGCCCCGGGCGCCACGGTCGCCGTGGAGGTCTCCCAGCTACGCGAGGGCAGCCGAACTCGTCCGCTGGTGTGGCAGCTCGGGGCCGTACTGAGCGAGATCTTCGTCCTGCGCGATGACCTGGTCCGCGTCAACACCAGCGGCGCAGAGGCCGGCCCGGGATACGACCACGCCCATGTCCTCGTCTATGACCACTACGGCGTTCCGAGCACGGCACCGTGACACCGGTCCACCGCGTCACATGACTCCTGTACGGCTACACGGACGCACCTCTGCGCATCGACCTGCACCACCGCCGAGCGTCCACACACACATCGGATCGGCAGGTCCACCCCGGGGAACCAGCGGCCCGACCCACGATCGCCGGTATACGCGGAACGGCCATGGCACGCTGCCACCGGACAGCGGGGCCTGTCGGCCGGTCATCGAAGTCGGCCTCTGATGGTGGGGCGATGTTTCACGGGAAACATGGGGGGACCCACATCCGGCGATCTCGACCGACGCATCGCGGCGGGCCCTCGCCTCGGCCGCCGTGCGAGGGGGCGGGGAGGTTCGTTCTGGCAGCTGTCACAGCGAAGCGCCCCGGTGGTTGGTTCCGGGCGCTGGTGGAGGTAGGGGATCAGGGTTCGCTGGTGTTGTCTTCGTCCGGAGCCATCGACTTGATGATGCGGTCCAGGTCCTCCAGGGTGGCGAACTCGACCACGATCTTGCCCTTGCTGCGGCCCATGTCGACGCGGACCTTGGTCTCGTACCGGTCGGAGAGTCGGTCGGCGAGTTCCTTGAGGCCGGGGGCGACGGGCTTCTTGCGGCGGCCCTGCCGCGGGGCCTTCGGTTCGTCGTCGACGTCGCGGAGCGCGATGAGCTCCTCGAGCGCGCGGACGGAGAGGCCTTCCTGGACGATGCGCTGCGCCAGGTGCTCCTGCGCCTCGGTGCTGTCGAGGGAGAGCAGGGCGCGGGCGTGCCCGGCGGACAGGACGCCCGCGGCAACGCGGCGCTGGACGGCGGGCGGCAGGTTCAGCAGCCGGAGCGTGTTCGTGATGTGCGGCCGCGATCGTCCGATGCGTCCGGCGAGCTGCTCGTGGGTGGCGCCGAAGTCCTGGAGCAGCTGCTGGTACGCGGCCGCCTCCTCCAGCGGGTTGAGCTGCTGGCGGTGGAGGTTCTCCATGAGGGCGTCACGGAGGAGGTCGTTGTCGCCCGTGTCGCGGACGATCGCCGGGATGACGTCCAACCCCGCCATCTGGGACGCGCGCCAGCGGCGCTCACCCATGATGAGCTCGTAGTCATGCTCGCCCGACGGGGTCCTGCGGACGACGATCGGCTGCAGGAGACCGACGATGCCGATCGACTCGGCGAGCTCCGCCAGGGCCTGCTCGTCGAAGTGCTCGCGCGGCTGACGCGGGTTGACGGTGATCGAGCTGAGGGGGAGTTCGGCGAAATGGGCGCCGGCAACCGGTTCGAGCGCCGGTTCGGAGCCCGCGGCGCCGTTGGACGGGACGGGGTCGCCCGGGAATCCCGGCTCGCCGACACCGTCCATCTCGCTGGACGCCGACGGGGGCGGGCTGGTGGGAATGAGGGCGCCGAGCCCCTTACCCAGGCCACGTCGCTGCTGGCTCACTGGACAGATCCTCCGTGGGCCATCTCCGAGGCGGCCTCGCTGTAGGCGAGGGCGCCGCTCGAACCGGGGTCGTAGGTCATGACGGACTGCCCGTAGCTCGGGGCCTCGGAGACCCGGACGCTGCGGGGGATCACGGTGTTGAGGACGACGTCGCCGAAGTGGTTGCGGACGTCCTCGGCGACCTGTGCGGCGAGGCGCGTCCGGGCGTCGTACATCGTGAGCAGGATCGTGGACACCCGCAGCTTCTGGTTGAGGTGCGCCTTGACGAGGTCGACGGTCCGGATGAGCTGCCCGAGGCCCTCCAGCGCGTAGTACTCGCACTGGATCGGGATGAGCAGTTCGTCCCCGCCGACGAGGGCGTTGACCGTGAGCAGGCCGAGCGACGGCGGGCAGTCGATCAGGACGTAGTCGAACTTGTCGGTGTCGTAGGCGTCGAGCGCCCGGCGCAGCCGCGACTCGCGGGCCACCTTGGAGACGAGTTCGATCTCGGCTCCGGCGAGGTTGAGCGTCGCGGGCGCGCAGAAGAGGTTGGGGATCTCCGCCGCCGGGACGACGATGTCGGCGAGCGCCGTGTCCTCGATCAGCACGTCGTAGATCGACGGGACCTCCGCATGGTGATCGACGCCGAGGGCCGTGGAAGCGTTGCCCTGGGGGTCGAGGTCCACCACGAGCACCTGCGCGCCGTGCATGGCGAGCGATGCGGCGATGTTCACCGAACTGGTGGTCTTGCCGACGCCGCCCTTCTGGTTGGCGATCGTGATGATGCGGCATCGGTCCGGCCGCGGCCACTCCCTGTCCCTGCGGCCGGGCATCGTCCTGACCGCTGCGGCCGATGTTTCATGTGAAACCTTGGCGTCCTTGAGCGCCTCGCGCACGAGTTCTGACTCCCCCTGAGATGGTGCCTTGCGCGGCCCCGGTGGCGGTGCGCCGCCGGTGTTCGTCGGTACGTAACCGACGTTCTCCGCAGTACCGGACGTCGTGGTGCCCCACAACGCGTGTCCGGAGGGCGCGGCTCCCGGAACGCTGCCCGGAGCCGCCTCCTCCCACGATCCGGTGAGGGACGCCGCCGGGGCATCGTCCTCGCCGGTTCCGTCCAGGCCGGACGGCTGTTCGTCGGGGGATTCGTCGGCGCGGTCAGGCCGGCCCAGCCCTGGTCCCGTGCTCATGAAGACCTCTTCCTCGACCCTTTGGCACGCCGGGGTGCGCGCTGTCGTCGCCCGACAACCTCGCCACGGCCGGCGACCACACGGACGAGCGTTGTCGGCGGATCGACCATACCTTGCCCGACTTGAAGCAGTTCCGTGGAACGGACTCCGAAGCGGTCCAGTACCGTTTTCGCCTCTTCGAGCTCGGCTGCGGCGCGCTCGCCCTTGAGGGCGAGCATCTCGCCTCCCGGGCGCAGCAGCGGTAGCGCCCATGTCGCGAGACGGGCGAGCGGTGCGACGGCTCGCGCGGTGGCCACGTCGACGGAGAACTCGCCGGCCACGTCCTCGGCCCGGCCCCTGCGCACCTCGACGTTCGGCAGGCCGAGCATCTCGACGCACTCGTCCAGGAACGTGGTGCGCCGCAGCAGCGGTTCCAGCAGGGTGACCCGCAGGTCGGGCCGGACGATCGCGAGGACGACCCCTGGGAGCCCCGCACCCGAGCCGACGTCCACGACCTGCGCGTCCTCCGGAATCACCTCGGCCACCACCGCGCAGTTGATCAGATGGCGTTCCCAAAGACGGTCGACCTCGCGCGGCCCGATGAGCCCGCGCTCGACCCCGGCCTGCGCGAGGAACGCCGCGTAGCGCTCCGCGAGCGGCAGCGCTTCACCGAATACCTCACGTGCAATCCCCACCAGACGAATCGTTCCACATAAACCAGCGGGGGCGTGCATGCGAAACGTCCGGGCGCCGGGTTGGCCGACCCTTGCGTTATGGCGAGAACCACATGACCCTCCGCATAATCGAGGCCCATCGGGTAGGGGCGCAGTGTCGCCCAACCCCCGGAAGGAGGCTCCGACAGATGGGAATCGGAGTCAGCCTCGCGTTCATCACCATCGGCGCGATCCTCGCGTTCGCGCTCCAAGTCGACCTCAGCGGCATCAACATCACCCTGGTCGGCTGGATCCTGATCCTGGTGGGGCTCATCAGCCTGGGATTCACCCTCAAGTACACGCGTCCGCGGCGGCGGGCCGGCCGTGTCGTCGGCGCGGATCCCGCCTACGGGGACGAGCCGGGGACCGTGGTCCACGAGGAGCACGTCATCGAGGACCCGCCGCCCGCCGGCCGTCCAGGTCAGCGAGTCGAACGCGTGATCGAGCACCCGGCGGACGAGGTGCCGCAGGGGCACGTCGCCCAGGACCCCGCCTACGCGCAGGACCCGGCATACGCCCAGGACCCGGCCGAGGAGAACGCGGCCGTCATCGACGCCGCCGGACGGCCCGTCCGGCAGCGCCGCCGGTGGCGCCGCGCCGCCAGGAGATGACCTCGGTCGTCAGATACCGCCCGGTGTGCTTGGGCGGCGGTGCACACCGGGCTACGGGGCCCCGCGCCGGGCAGGGCGCGGGGCCCTCCCTGCCCAGATGCGAACGGCCCCGGTGCGTGGGCACCGGGGCCGTTCGGGTCTGGTTCGTCGGTCGAGGCCGACCGTCGGACGGTCGGCCTCGGCGTGTCAGGCGGGGTAGACGACCACGTAGCGGTCGGGTTCTTCGCCTTCGGACTCGCTGCGCAGGCCCGCGGCGGCGACCGCGTCGTGGACGATCTTGCGTTCGAACGGGGTCATCGGCGCGAGCGGCTTCGATTCGCCGGCCTGCTTGACCTCGTCCGCGACGTCGGTGCCCAGCTTGGTCAGTTCGGCGCGGCGGCGCTCGCGGTAGCCGCCGACGTCGAGCATGAGGCGGGTGCGGTTGCCGGTCTGCCGGTGGACGGCGAGGCGGGTCAGCTCCTGCAGCGCCTCCAGGACCTCGCCGCGCTTGCCGACCAGCTCGTCCAGGTCGGCGCCGACGACGGCGACCATCGCGCGCTCGCCCTCGACGTCCATGTCGATGTCGCCGTCATAGTCACCGATGTCCAGGAGGCCCTCGATGTAGTCGGCGGCGATCTCGCCTTCCTGCTCGAGCGCCTGGACGTCGACCTCGGTGGTGTCGGTCTGGGTCAACGGGGTCTCCTTCTCCGGCACGTGCTCGGGGATCAAACTAGCGCTTCTGGGTGCCGCTGCGCTTGCTGCGCGACTTGCGGGTCGGCTGATTGCGGACGACCTTCGGCTTCTCGTCCTCGTCTTCGGGGACGGTGTCCGCCTCCTCCTTCTTCAGCTTCGCCTTGCCGGACGGGGACTGGCCGTTCTTCGACCCGGCGGTCTTGGCGCCCGCCTTCGTGCCCGGCTTGGCACCAGTCTTGGTTCCGGTCTTGGAGCCCGACTTGGTTCCGGTCTTCGTGCCCGCCTTCGTCCCGGTCTTGGCGCCCGACTTGCCGCCGGACTTGGTGCCGGTCGGCGGCGTGTCGTCGTCCGTGTTGGGCGGCGGGTACCTCTTGAAGATGTAGTGCTGCTGCGCCAGCGTCCAGCTGTTGGACGTGACCCAGTACATGAGGACGCCGAGCGGGAAGCCGAGACCGAACAGGCCGAACAGCGGCGCCATGAAGACCATCATCTTCTGCGCCTGCATCATCGGGTTGTTCTCGTCGGTGACGGGCTGGCGCTTCATGCTCGCCCGGACGGTGAAGAACGTCGTGACCGAGCTGATCACCACGGCGACGGCGGTGATGACGATGGCGGTCCAGCTCTTGGGGTCCGAACCCCAGGCGTTGAGGAAGGTGTCCGGGATGTGGGCACCGAAGATGCTGGCGTGCTGCGCGCTCGCCACCAGGTCCGCCGAGACGGCGAAGACGCTCTCGCCAGGGTCGGCGTCGGAGATCTTCTGCAGCGTCTGGAACAACCCGATGAAGATCGGCATCTGCACCAGGAGGGGCAGGCAGCCCGACAGCGGGTTGGCGCCGTTCTCCTGGTAGAGCTTCATGACCTCCTGGTTCATGCGCTGCTTGTCGTTCTTGTACTTCTTGCGCAGCGCCTGGACCTTGGGGTTCAGCTCCTGCATCTTCCGCGAAGCGTGGATCTGCTTCACGAACAGGGGAACGAGGAGGACCCGCAGCAGGACCGTCAGGAGAATGATCGAGCCGCCCCAGGCCCATCCACTGTCTTGGGGGACGACGGTGCTCAGCCCCGTGTGAATCCACACGATGAGCTGAGAGACGATCTCATACAACCAATCAAGCACCGGGCAGCTCCTTGGACTCTGCTAGGGCGGGGCCGCTCTCCTCGCGGCGGGAGTTCGGAGAAGCCGCCGTGGATCGCCTGTGGGGGGACGACTCCCCAGACCCTTCGTATGGGGTCGATCGTTCCTGGGGGACATGTCCCCCGGGTTCCCCGGAGTAAGGCGTCTCGGACGACTTCTTCGGCGGCACAGGGTCGTACCCCCCGGGGTGGAAGGGGTGGCACCGCGCGATCCGGCGGATCGTCAGCCACGTGCCGCGCGGCGCCCCGTGCGTCTGGAGCGACTCCAGGCCGTAGGCGCTGCAGCTGGGCTGAAATCTGCACTGCTGCCCGAGCAGGGGACTCAAGAAGCGGCGGTAGGCGCGGACGAGAAGGATCAGCAGGGTCGCGACGGGGCCCGGGGACCCCGGGTTTTGCGAGGGGAGCACCGTCCCCTGCCGACTCCTCATCTTCGCCCCTTGGACGCGGGCCGCAGCAGCCGGTCGAGCGCCGACTCCAGATCCGCGGCCACTTCATCAGGGCGCGCCGTCCCCGCCCGGGGGTTGGCGCGCACTACGAGCAGGCTACCCGCTGCGAGGCGGTCGAGGTGCGGGCGCATCAGGTGCCGGAGCCGCCGTCGTACGGAGTTGCGGACGACGGCATTGCCGACGGTGCGCGCCACGATGAACCCGACCAGCGGCGGGCCGGCGGGAGCGGGGGTCTCTTCCGGGTGAAGCAGGTGAACGACGACATTTGGCCGTCCAGCGCGGCGACCGCGCCGGACGGCCAACGTGAAGTCGTCCCGCCGCCGCATCCGGTTTCCGGACGGCAGCACAATGAAGTGGTGGTCAGACCGCGATGCGGGAGCGGCCCTTGCCGCGCCGGTTGGTCAGGATCGCCCGGCCGGCGCGAGTGCGCATGCGCAGCCGGAAGCCGTGCTTCTTGTGGCGACGACGGTTGTTCGGCTGGAAAGTACGCTTGCTCACTTGAGGCTCCAGGGCTGCGGTCGGTTCGTTCTCGGAAGGCGCGATGTCTCGCATCGAGGGCCGCGTCCGGTCCCCCGCAGCGGGGGCCCACCCGTGCTTGCCTGAGGGGGCTGCCGGCGGGCACGCGTCATCTCCGTCGATGCGACTCGACCTCAGCACGTTACGGGCAACCCGGGTACCGGGTCAAACGCGGGGGACGGCCGAGGGCGGGGATGAGGCCGGGGAGAAGGTGTGTTGCGGGTGTGGCCCGCAACGGTTAGGGTCGTCCGGCGAGCCGACGCCCCTCCGACGAATTCGACGATCTGATGTCGGTGTTCTGCTCCACACATCCCCCGTTCGAGAACCGCCCCGCACCGGCCCTCAGCAGGCCGGCAGTTTCCCGATCTCTTTCGCCGGACCCGCGGCACGGTTTTGCACAGGCACCCCATGCCTATACACAGCATGTGGACAACTCTGTGGACAACTCGTGAGAGAGTGAGGCTTCCGCGTCGCGGCCGTGCCCTGTGAGGCTGATCGCAACTCGTGGGAAAGCCGGGCAGTCAGGTACTCCGTCGAACGGAGGGGGAGGGGACCTTGCGCATGGACGGTCAGGATCTCGGATCGGTCTGGGCCCGCACCCTCACGGCGTTGTCAGAGAGCGATCTGTCTCCGAGTTACCGTGCATGGCTGCCGATGGTCCGCCCGCTGGCGCTGGTGGAGGGGACGGCTCTGCTCGCGGCCCCGAACGAGTTCGCCAAGGACGCGCTGGAGACCCGGCTGCGCAACCTCATCACGCAGGCGCTGTCGCGTGAGCTGGGCCGGGAGATCCGGGTCGCGGTGACCGTCCAGCCGGAGCCGCCCATCACGCCCGGCGCCGGACCTGGGCCTGGACCGGGCCCCGGGCAGGCTTCGCGGCCGGGGGCCGGCGAGCCCCTTTCCGCGCCGATCCCCGGGCCAGGGGCCGGACTCGGGATGCACGAACCCACACCTTCTTATGGCGACCACTACGGTGACCGCCCACAGGACGACCGTGACCGGGATCGGCCCTATACCGATCAGGGTTACGGGGAGCAGCAGTACGGGGATCCGCCCTACAGCGACCCTTCCTACGGCGATCCCTCCTACAGCGATCCGTCCTACGGGGAGCGGTCGGATCGTCCGTATCCGGAGCAGTCGTTCGGCGACCAGGGGTACCGGCCTAAGCCGGGAGTTACCCACAGCCCCGGGCCACCCGGGGGAGGTTATCCACAGCCTCAGGACGAGGACCGTGGCCCCTATCCACCGGCTCCCCGCTCGCCCGCTTATGGGGCGGGTCCAGGTGGACGAGGCCCGGCCCCGCACGCAGGACGCGGCCCGCAGAGCTACCCCGGTTACGGGGGCCAGGACGAGGGTTTCCGTGGAGAGGCCCCCGGTCGGCCCCCGCATTCGCATCTGAACGACCGCACGCTGGGCCCGCAGCGTCAGGGCGGCGGCCGCACCGAGCAGCAGGGCCACGAATCCCAGCACGGTGGGAACGAGCCACAGCTCGGACGCCCGGAGGACACGTTCCAAGCTGGAGACCCGTCGTTCGCCAAGGGCGAGCAGCAGTACGCAGGGGCGGACCAGTACGGCGGCGGTCCCGAGCAATACGGCGGCGGCGAGCAGCAGCAGCAGTACCGCGGTGAGGAGCCCTACCGCGGCGATGGCCCCTTCCGGGACGACGAAGGCTCCGAATCACGGAAGCCCGCCCCGGTGCCGGGAGGCGCCGGCGGAGGGACGGGGTCCGGCGCGTCCGAGCACGCTCGGCTGAACCCCAAGTACACGTTCGAGACGTTCGTCATCGGGTCGTCGAACAGGTTCGCGCACGCGGCCGCCGTGGCGGTGGCCGAGCAGCCGGCCAAGGCGTACAACCCGCTGTTCGTCTACGGCGACTCGGGCCTCGGCAAGACGCACCTTCTCCACGCGATCGGGCATTACGCGCAGAGCCTCTTCAATGGGGCACGCGTCCGCTACGTGAGTTCCGAGGAATTCACGAACGACTTCATCAACTCGATCCGTGACGGAAAGGCCGACGGGTTCCGCCGCCGCTACCGGGATGTGGACATCCTCCTCGTCGACGACATCCAGTTCCTTGAGGGCAAGGAGCAGACGCAGGAGGAGTTCTTCCACACCTTCAACACGCTGCACAACGCCAGCAAGCAGATCGTGATCTCCAGTGATCGTCCGCCCAAGGAACTGGTGACGCTGGAGGACCGGCTGCGCAACCGGTTCGAGTGGGGGCTGACGACGGACGTCCAGCCGCCCGAACTCGAGACGCGGATCGCGATCCTGCAGAAGAAGGCGCGCCAGGAGGGCCTGGCCGCGCCGCCCGACGTGCTGGAGTTCATCGCCTCGCAGATCGCGACGAACATCCGCGAGCTGGAGGGCGCGCTGATCCGGGTGACGGCGTTCGCGAGCCTGAACCGGCAGTCGGTGGACATGAAGCTCGCCGAGATCGTCCTGAAGGACCTCATCCCCAACGACTCCGGTCCCGAGATCACCGCTGCGATGATCATGGCGCAGACGGTGGAGTACTTCGGGACGACGATCGAGGACCTGTGCGGGCCGTCGCGTTCGCGGATGCTCGTCACCGCCCGGCAGATCGCGATGTACCTGTGCCGGGAGCTGACGGAACTGTCCCTCCCCAAGATCGGGCAGCAGTTCGGGGGCCGCGACCACACGACGGTCATGCACGCCGAACGCAAGATCCGGTCGCTGATGGCCGAGCGCCGTGCCATATACAACCAGGTCACGGAGCTGACCGGACGTATCAAGCACCAGGCCCGCAAGCGCTGACGGGCCCCGGCGTACACACTGTGGACAGACCCGCGCGACCCATGTGGACAGGGCTCGATCGTTCCGTCCACACCCTGCCCGGCCCACGAAACCGGCAAAAGACGCGCATCCCCCGAGAACCGAAGTCGCTACTCACAAGTTGTGGAAAACTCTGGGGATTTTCGTGGATAACCCGGTGGGCAACCCCTGGAGAACCTGAGGATGAACAGTGGACGGGATGTGGACCGCTGTGCACCGGCACCCGGCTTCCTGGGGACAACCGGTGGAAGACTTGGGGACGCGCTTGGGGACGGCTCGGTCGACCACACGTCCCCTGTACACAGGCCGGCGAAACCCTAGGCATACCCGTGGAGAACTCGTGGAAAACCGGGGGATGACATGAGGACGACGTGTGGGGATGTTTTCGCCGTCCCCAGGCGCCGCCGCGCCGTCCACTCCCGATGCACAGCACCGGTGGACAGAGAAACGCACTCTCACCTGCGAAGACGTGCTCTGTCCACGGTGTCCACAGCCCCTATTACTGGTACTGCACTACTTCTCTATCCAAGGAAAGATCCATCTCAAGTCAGGGCCTGGGGACAACCTGCCCCGAGCGCCCGGACCGAGCCCGGATCACCTCACCGTTGTCCGACACCTGCAGGAGGCGGGTCCACTTGAAATTCCGCATCGACAGAGACGCCCTCGCCGACGCCGTCGCCTGGACCGCACGCACGCTTCCGGTCCGGCCCCCGGTACCGGTCCTCGCGGGCATGCACATCGTCGCCGGGGGCGAGGAGAACAGCGACAGGCTGAAGCTGTCCGCGTTCGACTACGAGGTCTCCGCCCAGGTGTCCACGGAGATTGACGTAGAGGAGGCCGGGACGGCACTGGTGTCCGGCCGCCTCCTCGCAGAGATCTCGCGCAGCCTTCCTCCCCACCCTGTGGAGGTGACGACAGATGGCGCGAAGGTGATGCTCCGCTGTGGCAGCGCGAAGTTCACACTCCTCACCATGCCTGTGGAGGACTACCCCACCCTTCCGGAGATGCCGCCGGCCGCGGGGTCCGTGGGCAGTGACGAGTTCGCAGCGGCCGTCTCCCAGGTCGCGATCGCCGCAGGCAAGGACGACACGATCCCGATGCTGACCGGCGTCCGTGTGGAGATCGAGGGCGAGACCGTCACGCTGGCGTCGACGGACCGCTACAGGCTGGCCGTCCGCGAGATGCACTGGAAGCCGGAGCGTCCCGACTTCTCCGCCGTCGCGCTCGTCCCCGCCAAGACGCTCGCCGACACCGCCAAGTCGCTGACGGCGGGCGCCGAGGTGTCGATCGCGCTCGGCGGGACCGGCGGCACCGGCGAAGGCATGATCGGTTTCGAGGGCGGCGGCCGCCGGACCACGTCCCGCCTCCTGGACGGCGACTTCGTCAAGTACCGGTCGCTGCTGCCGAGCGAGTACGCGGGCCTCGCCGAGATCCCGACCGCGCCGTTCATCGAGGCGGTCAAGCGCGTGTCCCTGGTCGCTGAGCGCAACACCCCTGTGCGGTGCTCGTTCAGCCAGGGCGAGGTCGTCCTGGAGGCCGGGACGGGGGACGAGGCTCAGGCCGTGGAGGCCCTGGAGGCGTCCCTCGAAGGCGAGGACATCGACATCGCCTTCAACCCCGCGTTCCTCCTCGACGGGCTCTCTGCGATCGGCTCGGACGTCGCCCGGCTGTCCTTCACCACGCCGACGAAGCCGGCCGTCCTCACGGGCAAGCCGCCGCAGGACGGCGAGAACCCGAACTACCGCTACCTGATCATGCCTGTCCGGCTGTCCGGGTAGGGGAGCGCGATCCGCGCGCCGTCCGGGTAAGGCACGCTGTCCGGGTAAGAGCAATGAGCCACGCGCGTGGGACCGGCGCGTGCGGTCGTGTACGCGTGCGGTCGGGCACAGGGGAGAGTGAGCTTCATGGAGCTTGGGATCATCGGCCTGGGCAAGATGGGCGGCAACATGGCCGAGCGGTTGCGCCGGGGAGGCCACACGGTCATCGGCTATGACCGCGACCCGGGCATCAGCGACGTCGGCTCCGTCGAGGAGCTGGTCGAGCGGCTGTCTCCGCCGCGCGCCGTGTGGGTGATGGTGCCCGCCGGCCAGGCGACCGAGGACACTATCCACAGCCTGGGGGAAATCCTCCAGCCCGGCGATCTGGTCGTCGACGGCGGTAATTCACACTATGTGGACGACCAGAAGCACGACGAGGAGCTGTCCGCCAAGGGCATCGGGTTCGTGGACTGCGGCGTGAGCGGCGGCGTGTGGGGGCTGGAGAACGGCTACGCGCTCATGGTCGGCGGCACCGACGAGAACGTGAAGCGCCTGATGCCGGTCTTCGAGACGCTCAAGCCGCCCGGCGAGTTCGGCTTCGTCCACTCCGGCAAGGCCGGTGCCGGGCACTTCGTGAAGATGGTCCACAACGGCATCGAGTACGCGATGATGCAGGCGTTCGGTGAGGGCTTCGAGCTGATCGAGGCCAGCGACCTCGTGACCAAGGTGCCGGAGACGTTCCTGAGCTGGCAGGAGGGCACGGTCATCCGGTCCTGGCTGCTGGACCTGCTCAACCGGGCCTTGGCCGAGGATCCCGAACTGGACGACCTCCGCGGCTACGCCAACGACTCCGGCGAGGGCCGCTGGACGGTCCAGGCCGCGGTCGAGCACGCGGTCCCCCTGCCCGCCATCAGCGCGTCCCTGTTCGCGCGGTTCGCGTCCCGCCAGGACGAGTCGCCCGCGATGCGGGTCGTCGCCGCCCTCCGCAAGCAGTTCGGCGGCCACGCGGTCGAGGCCGCGGGCGGCGACGGCGACTCCCCCGGCGCCGACGTGAACCCGCCCGCCGTCTGACCCGGGCAGGTCGCCGAGAGTTATCCACAATTCCGGTTCCCCTTCCGGGACGGCACCGGCCTCCCCGATTCTTGTGAGCGGGTCAGCCGCAAGCAGGCGGGAGGCTGTGGATGTGGGTGGACGCGGGGGTGTGCGCTGTGCGGGTGCTGGAGGCTCTACGCTCGTTGATCGTGCACGTCGCCCACCTTTCGCTCCAGGACTTCCGCTCGTACCCGGCCGCCGAGGTCGGGCTCGAGCCCGGGGTCACCGCGTTCGTGGGCCCGAACGGGCAGGGGAAGACGAACCTGGTCGAGGCCATCGCATACGTCGCCTCGCACGGAAGCCACAGGGCGGCGACGGACGCCCCGCTGGTCCGGCACGGCGCGCCGCGCGCGATCGTGCGGGCCGGGGTGGTGAAGGACGACCGCAAGGCGCTGATCGAGCTGGAGATCAACCCGGGGAAGGCGAACCGGGCGCGGCTCAACCGGTCCCCCGTCCCCAGGCCGCGCGAGATCCTGGGGATGCTGCGGACGGTCCTGTTCGCCCCGGAGGACCTCTCGCTGGTGAAGGGCGACCCGGGGGAGCGGCGGCGGTTCATGGACGAGCTGCTGACCGCGCGGGCTCCGCGCTTCGCGGGGGTGCGGTCCGACTATGACCGCGTCCTCAAGCAGCGCAACGCGCTGCTGAAGTCGGCGGCCGCGCACAGGCGCTCCCCCGGGCCGGAGGTGCTCGCGACGCTGGACGTGTGGGATTCCCACCTGGCACGTACCGGGTCGGAGCTCCTGGCGGCACGGCTGGACCTGGTCGCCGCGCTCCATCCCCTCGTCGTCCGCGCCTACGCGGCGCTCGCGCCGGCCAGTGACGCCGCCGACCTGCACTACAAGAGTTCGCTGGGGGACGTGGAGTTGTCCACAGACCGTGGACAACTCGCCGAGCAACTGCTGGCGGCGGTGGGAGAGTCACGCAAGCAGGAGCTCGAACGCGGAGTGAGCCTTGTCGGGCCGCACCGTGACGAGCTCGTCCTGCGGCTGGGGGAGCTGCCGGCGCGCGGCTACGCCAGCCACGGTGAGTCGTGGTCGCTGGCGCTGGGTCTGCGGCTGGCCGCGTTCGACCTGCTGCGGGCGGACGGCGACGACCCGGTCCTGATCCTCGACGACGTGTTCGCCGAACTGGACACCGGCCGCCGCAGCCGGCTGGCCGAGATGGTCGCCCAGGCCGAGCAGGTCCTCGTCACGGCGGCCGTCCCCGCCGATGTACCGGCCGAACTGACGGGGGGTTCGTATACCGTCTCCGACGGCCAGGTAGTCCGAGACTGAAGGGGCGAGCGCGTGAACGATGATCCACAGGATGTGCACAACTCCCCCGACCCGGCACCAACCTCACGTCCGGACGACACCCGATCCACCGGCTCCGCGCACGGTCCCGCTGACGAGGTCGAGAACGGGACGCAGGCCAAGTCGGGGATCGAGCTGGCGCGCGAGGCCCTCGCCCAGGCGAAGGCGGACGCCCTGAAACGCGGCACGCTCCCCGGGCAGAACGGCAAGCGCAAGAACGCCGGACGGGTCGTCCGGGTCAGGGACCCCGGACGGGGCGGCGACCCCAAGCTGTTCGGCGCGGCGATCCGCGATCTGCTCGCGAACCGCGGCTGGGAGCAGCGGGCGGCGGTCGGCGGCGTGTTCGGCAACTGGGCCGGCATCGTCGGCGCCGAACTGGCCGAGCACACCCGCCCGGAGCACTTCGAGGACGGCGAGCTGACCGTCACCGCCGACTCGACCACCTGGGCGACGCAACTGCGCCTGCTGTCGTCCACCCTCGTCCGGCGACTGAACGAGGAACTGGGCCACGGCACCGTCCGCCGCGTAAAGGTCGTGGGCCCCTCCTCAGGCCCCCGC
>NZ_SMKK01000225.1 GCF_004348425.1 Actinomadura sp. 7K507 | reverse complement strand
ACCGCCTGGCCGAGGAGCGCGAGGCCAAGGAGCTGCTGTCCGAGCTGGACGGCATGGACACCGACGACCCCGCGTTCCTGAAGTCGCTCGACAAGCTCCGCATGGACGTGCTGACCCATGCCCGGGCCGAGGAGCGCTACGAGTTCGACCGGCTGGCAGGCCAGTTCAGCCCGGTGCAGCTCAAGGGGTTCGCCGCCGCCGTCCGCGCCGCCGAGGCGACCGCCCCCACCCGGCCCCATCCCGGGACCGAGAGCGCCACCAAGAACCTGCTCGCCGGCCCGCCCGCCGCGATGATGGACCGCGTCCGCGACATGATCCGCGACGCCCGCGACAAGGGCTGACCACACCGCCGTCCCGGCCGGATGATGCGGAAAGCACCGTGATGCCCGTCTGGTCGGCCGTCTGTCCACACGCCACGTCGGCCATCCAGCAGGGAGTAGCCAACCGTGGTCGACAAGCCTCAGAAGCGCCGGGCGTCCGCACCCGTCGATCCGTCGGCTGACGGAGCCGCTCTGGCAGGCGCGATGGATTCTTCGGAAAGGAGAAGACGATGAAGACCCAGGACGCGACCGCGATCATCAACGGCTGGCCCGAGGATTCTCGGGAGGCGGCGCAGATCGTCCTCGACACCTACGGTGAGCCGGACGAAGCGGCCGAGTCATTGCTCATCTGGCACCAGGCCGGTCCGTGGAAGCGGGTGGAGGCGTCCCGGACCTTCCATGAGCACCGGTTCCCCGTTCCGCACATCGACTCGGTGCTGTCGGTGCTCGACTACCGGGTTCCGCCGGAGAAGTTCACCGCGCTCGCCGAGTTTGACGGCAGCGTGATCGCCGAACGCACCGCGGGCGAGGTGTCGGCCCGCTGCCATGACGAACAGGCCAACTTCCTGGCGCTCAACCTGGTACACGACATCGTGACCGGCGACAAGACCGTCGAGGAGGCCCGCCGCTACTACGCCAAGGAGTTCCTCGACGTCCGCCGCGGCCGGCCCACGCCCTACATGGACGGCCTACGCTTCACCCCGAGCACCGAACCCACCACCGACGCCGACGAGCGAATGCTGTCGGACCAAGACCTCGAGCAGGCCGCCGAGGAAGGAAAGTAGGCACGGCACAACAGTCCCGAGGTCGGCTCCGGGCCCGGCGGGGGCGCGCTCATCCGCCGACGTACCAGAGGCACGCGACCGGCCTGCGGTCAGGCTGATGTCCCGTCATGACAATCCGGCTTTTCCTCGGTGGCTGGACGGCCATCCAGACCGTGCGGCGCCTTCTCTACGCCGAGTTCATGCGCGACCGGCTGGCCACCGGCGGGTCCGAGCTCAACGGGGTCGGTGGCCTGATCGCTGTCGGTCTGCCCATGGAATGAGATGTAGTGCAAAGTTCCCTCCTCGGCCTCGCGCAGCTCCACGCCGACCGGAGCACTGACGCCGCGGCCAGCGGCTCGTTGGCCAGTGCCCGCGATCTCACCGAACATTCGCGGTCTCAACGCTCCGTTGCCGGTGACCTTCTCGACCTGCCGGATGACAGCCAGGCGCCGCTTGCCCTCACGGTCGAGCGGCGGGTTGGGGTGGTCGGTCTGGGACCGGGGGTCGACATAGATGATCTCCGTAGTGGCCGGAGACCCGGGTGTCAACGGTGATCGTCGGTTTTAGATGCCGATCAACCGTCGGTTGCACGGTCGGAAGGACGCGTCTCCATTGCTGGAATGGTGCCTGGCAGCATGGCGGTCGTGGTCGGCGCGGCTGGTGTGGTTGGTGCGTCCCGTGACGTGCAGGCGACGCACGTGATCACTGTCCGGGCAATTTCGCGGGCGAGTATCTCTGCGCCCTTTCGCGCCGTGTGCTCGGGCATGGGCGTGTGGGGGGCCAGCAAGCGGGGTGGCCAGGTGGTGCCGGTGTAGGTGACGGTGAAGATGATGTTGCGGAGCCGCACAGTGGTCTCTGCTTTGCCGTCGCCGCCGATCTCGGAGTATCCGGAGTAGGCGTCATCACCGATGTGGAGTACGCGGTAGCGTCGCCCCCATGCGGCGTGGTCACGGTCACGCTGGGCGGTGAAGGTTTTGTGTGCCTGTTCGGTTGCGCTATGCGAACGTGTGGCGGAGGCGATGGATAGGCTGATCAGCACTCTCCGGAGTTGACGGTGGCCTGGCGTGCCCGGCAGGGATTCCTCACGTCCTATCCGGTAGCACGACCAGTCGTCGGTGCCGGTGCGCCATGCCTTGTTATCCCCGCCGGGAGCGAGTCGCTGCAGCGATGCCGATGTCGGCAGTGCACAGGCATCGGCGATGGCCGTGAAGTCGGCGGTCGATGGCCGTGTTGCGCGGGGCCGTGCCGCGGGCGGCTGAGTTGCCGGCGGCGACTCGGTCGCGAAGGGGAGAGGCGAGTCGGTGCCCGAGTTCGTCTCGGCGGAACGCATGACGGGGCCGGTCACCAGTCCGATGCCCACGAGCGTGAGGAGCCCTAGCCCGGCGCCCAGGCACCAGGTGCGGCGTTTGTTGAGGCAAGCGGCAAGTCGGTGCCTGCGTGGGGCTCGTGTGGCGCTACCGAAGCTCGGTGGTGTCGCTGACGGGTTCAACGGCGGTGGCGCTGACCGTGGCGGGTTCCATAGCGGGCGTTCTGTGGGGGGACGCCGCCACAACGGCGGTGCGGGCCGCGGCGTTGGTCGAGGTGTCGGGAAAGAGGGTTCGGGGGGCTGGCCGCTGTGCTGGGCCGGGGACTGCGGCTCTGAGTTCGGACCCGGGCGAAATTCGCCGGAGGATTCGTGTGGGAGGGGAAGCGTGGCCATGGTGGCTGTGATTCCTTTGTCGGGACAGCACGGTTCGCCGCCCAGACTTCTTTCCACGGGTTGCTCGCGGTGTGACACGACCTCTGATGGGCGTCTGACCTGTCAAAACAGGTCGCTCTAGGCGCGGGTGAACGCCTTGAGGACGCCGACGACCGACGATCAGTGAGGTTGAGCGTGGTTCCTTGGAGGTCGTCAGTGCTGGGCCTTGGCTGCCGTTAGTGGTATGCGGCGGCCGTGGGCCTGTGGGTGAGGCGGTGATAGAGCTCAACAGTGGCGGGGTGGGGTTCGAGTTCGGTGTCGATGGCGGCGAGTTCGCGTAGACATCCGGACCATGCCTCATGGATTCCGGCGGTGTTGCCTGCGGCGTGTTCGGCGTGCATCACCATCCGCCACAGCTGTTCGGCCGCCGGGTCGGCGACAAGGCCGATGCGGGCGGCTCGTCCGGCGCCGGTGATCGCGCCGGTGGCCAGGTCGAGTTCGGCGAGTAGTTCGGCGGTGTCCACGATGGTGGCCCGCACGGTCTCCAGTAGCGGGGTGTCGATCCACCAGTGGTAGCAGGCTTCGAGGGGGCGGCCGCGCACCAGTTGCAGGGCTCGGCGGAGCTTGTCGGCGGCGTCGCTGTCGTGGTCATTGGCCTCATCGACCAGGGTCTGGAAATGGTTCCAGTCCAGTTCGGCGTCGTGGAGCCGGTAGATGCCGTCGCCGACATGGAGGATGCGTTCGGTGCCGTCGGCGGCCGGGCCGAGTCGGCGCCGTGTGCGGGTGATGGCCTGCCGGAGGCTGTCGCTGCCGCGTGGATGATCAGGGTCTGGGCCCAGCAACGTCCGCAACTGGTCGTTGCGGAGCCCGGCCGGATGGTTGAGTGCCAGCAGCAGCACGAGCTCAAGTTGTTTGGGCTGCAGATCGTGGTGGGCCCCGTTCACCTCAAGCGGCCCGAGGACACCGATGGATAGGCCTGCCGAGCGCTCGTCTTCGGCAGGCTCTACGTGGCTGCGGGTGGAGATGGCTGGCGTGATCGGCGGGACACGGAACTCGGCCGGGACGAGAACGTCGTCGCTTTCTGTTTGCGTGCTGTGTACTGAATCGGGCGGCGTTGGAATGTCACCGGTGCTGGGAGCGCACCGTGTGGCTGGTGCAGGGGATGGGGTTACCGTTCCTGGCCGGGGAGTGGGGGCGCTGCCCGGTGTGGAGCCCGTGCGGGGTCGGAACTGTAGGAGGTTCATTTCACCGGAGGCGGTGCGGTGGCGGCCTTGATCGGCTGGGCCGGTGTGGGCGGTGGTGTCGGACGGTTCGGTGGCGGCAGACCAGAACGTTTCGGCGCCAGGTGCGCGGACGGTCCCGACGTTGTGGGTGCCGACATTGTGGGTGGTGGTGCCGTAGGGCGGCTGGTCGGCGGCGACGTCGCTGGTGTCGGCTGCGGCTGTCAGGACTGAGGCGATGGCGTTGTAGTCGTCGCTGGTCAGTGGGTGGGGGGTGACGGTGAGATGCCAGGGTTCGATACGCAGGACCGGGGCTTGTTGCTCATGGGTGTCCAGGGTGAAGAGCGCGGGAAACTCGGTATGGGGGGCGGCCGGCAGGATCGCGGCTACCCCACCGGTGCCGTTGACGGTGGCGAGGAGTCGCCGTAGTTGATCGCGGTCGGGTGGGGTCCGGGACACTAGGAAGGTGAGGGCGTTGTCGCCGCTGCCTTGGAGCCGTAGGGCCCGGACATCACGGGCGCCGGACACGCTGGCGTCATCGAGTCGTCGCCGGACGGCCTCGGCGCGGCGGGCCAGAAGTTTCAGTGCTTCGTCCAAGTCTCTGCATGAGTGCACCCGTCCTTGGATGACGGAGAGTTCGTCGAAGCCGACCAGGACGGCGTCGAGGCCGGTCCAGGGGCTGGTGGAGACCTCGGTGGCGATGGTGCGCAGGATGGTCTCGATGAGTTGCGAGTTCCCGGCGCATCCGACGACACCGAGGGCTTCCATGTTGACCAGGAGTTGTCCTCCCGCTCCGGTCCGGCCGACGTTGACTAGCCCGGGGAGGGGGTCACCGCCCTGATCGCCGACGGCGCCCGCGGTGTCATCGTTGAGCAGGCGGGTGCGTCCGTCGGGGGTGAGTTGCCAGCACATGTCGTTGCTGCCGGGGCGGACGGCGAAATGCTCGGGGGCGACCCGGCTTGGATGGGCGAGCAGTACTTCGACGGTGTGGCCGGCCAGGTGGATGCCGACGATCTCAGGTGGGTGCAGATTGGCTTGCCGCAGACCGTGGGCCAGCGCGCGGAGCGCGAGTTGCAGTACCTGTTCGGCCTCCTGGTTCACGGTGGAGGTCTGAGCTTCCCAGGCGAGGCGTTGTTCCACGTGGCGGGCGTGGGGGAGGTGCGGTAGCCGGATGCGTCGGCCCCGGCGGCGGTCCTGCCGTTGCATGTGCCGCATCTGCGCGATTTTGGTGAGCACTCCGCCGGCGAGCATGCCAGTGGCGAATACGGCGGTCAGCGGCCCCCAAGCCACGTCACCGTCATGACCGGTGTGGCCGGACGGCTGCGACGACTCGGCGGCCGTCGGGTCGGGCTCCATAGTGGTGACGGAGGCCGAGAAGGCGTTGTTAGACCTGAGGGGTGCCGGCGCTGACGGCGTGGCAGCGACATCGCGGGGGAGTGTCCCGGTATGGGCATCGGGGTCTGCCGTTATCGCGGGTGCGGTCGCTGCCGACGGGGACGCTGTCGATGCCAGCGCTACCGCCGGAGGAGCGCTGGTCATCAGCGTGACACCGGTGATCAGAGTGCGGGCCAGGTGCTGCACCGATCCCAGCCCGGGCAGCCGCGGAGCCGCGCGGCCGCGGGCGTGGGCGGCCACTTCCAACAAGGTGGAGACGCAGAACGCAGCCCACAGCAGCCAGGCCAGATCACGAACGACGAGCAGGATCAGGGTGTCGTCGGATGCGGGACGAGCCAATGCGTCACCGACCTGCTCCAGGGACGGTAACTGCCCCGGAAGGGGGTTCCCGGCCGCATGCGCGAGCACCAACGGCGACACGGCCAAGACGGCGGCCAAGGCCAGCAACGACACCAGGCCGCGCGCCAAGGCGGCAAGACGTGAGAGGGAGCGATCCGGGCGGGGTGATGAGGAGGTCACTGGCCCTCTCCTGAGTCCACGCCGGCCACGAGGTCGGCGGTGGCGGTACGGGTCACGGTGACCGTTTCGACGCCGATGAGTGACAGCATCGGAGCCGGGCGACTGATGGTGACGGTGACGCGGACCCGGCGAGTGCTCACCGTGGTGACGGTGCCGCGCTGCCCGGCGCGGGCCAGGTACGCGCGCGCTTGCCGTACGGCCGCCTCCGGGTCGATCGACTTGACACCGGTCCGGTAGACCTGGGCGCGGTTGAGCTGGCCTGCCCCGGCGCGGGCGGCTTCTTCGGCGACGTTGCCGGCCTCGCGGCCGGCACGGAGCTTCAGCCCCTGGAAGTACACCAGCGAGGTGACCATCAGGGCGCCGAGCGACAGGAGCACCACGAACACGGTGACCTGTCCGCGGTCCCCCGCAGCGCCTGCTTTCGGAGGGCACATCGCTGCCCGGCGGCCCCAGACTCGCCTGTGCCAAGGCGCCGTCGGTGATGAGATCGCCTGCGTGGTGCCGGGAGGCGCCGTCGACTTGACCTGCATGATGATCATCGACCTCCCAGGCTCAAGTTCCGGCCAGAGATCCCTTCAGAATTCGTGAACCCGAGGTCTGCCCCGCGGTATGGGTCGATGGGCGAGGAGAACCGCGCCCGGATCGTCGTCTCCCCTGGAAGGCCGGGGATCAGCAGGTCCGACAGGGGGAGCTGGCAAGCGACTTGGGCGGTTACGGCCGCTTGGGTACCGACCGGACGATCCAGCCCTGCGGTGTCCAGGGTCGTGACGGGGGTGCAGCGCAGCCCCTCGCGTTGGAGTGCCGCACGGGCACTGCCGCTGGCCTGTGCGGTTGCCGAGCGGGGGTCCCGCGCGATGCTGGCCTGGCGGGCGGCGTCACGGGCGGCCGCCTCCACCGCCTGATGCGCATGCTGAGTGCGGCCGATCCCGATCAGCAAAGCCAGCAGCAGCAACAACCCCGGCGCGAGGATCGCGGTCTCCAAAGCGGCGCTACCCCGCTCAGGGTCACCGCGGCACCGGCGCGCTGTAAGGTGGCGGCCCCGGGCACGGCGCCCTGGGCCGCACGGTGCCGCGGTCACGGAGAGTCCCCGGGCACGGTGAACCGTTCATGCGGCGCCCGCACCGTCTGCGAGACCGTCGGTTCGAAGAACGGCACGAACGACGGCGCCCGGCCACGGACAGTAACCGCCACAGTGCCGGCGTCGCTGCCGTCGGTGTCCACCGACACCTGGTGGAGTGCACCACTGCCGACCTCGGCGGCGAACTGCCGCGCGGCCGTGGTCGCGGCGCCTGGTGGAGCGTCCCGGACCCGCCCTGCCCGAGCCCCTTCGGCCGCGGCGGCGTGCGCGGTCGACCGCGCCATGTACCACCATCCGGCCTGCAGCAGCAGGGCGAGCAGGACCAGCAACCCCGGTGCCAGGATGGCGGTCTCTAACGCGGCGCTGCCCCGCTCCCGCGGTCCGGTGCGCCGAGTCCGGGCGGTCACCGCGGCGCGGAACCGGGCGGGTGCTCGGATGGGCTGCCAGCGGGTCACCGAATGTTCCCCTTGCGGTTCTCGATCGCGGTACCGATCGCGGTGATCACGCCGGCGGCCAGGAGGGCCAGGCCGCCGGCGATGATGGCGACCTCCAGCGTGGTCAACCCAGCGTCGCGGCGGTCGGCCCGCCTGAGGTTGCGTGCCCGGGCCCGCAGCGCGTGCACCATCGCCGCCAGGTACATGAGTTCAGGTGGCATCGCCATCTCCTTTGATCGTCAGCTCGTCAGCAGCAGGTAGATCTGCGGGAACCCCAGCAGGGTGATGAACGCCAGCCCAATCGTGGCGATCGGCACGGTCATGCTGGTGGTGCGCGATTCGGCGTCATAGCGCATTTCGGTGAGCTGCCGCGAGCGGATCTGCTGGGTGTGAGCGGTGATCGCGTCAACGATCTTGGCGCCCTCGTTTCCGGCGAGGTCCGCCAGATCCGCCAGATCCCCCAGTTCGTCCACGCCGATCTCGGCACCGAGGCGGGCCAGGCCCTGCCAGGGGGTGAGCCGAGCGTGCTGGGCGGCCTCCACGGCCTCGGCGATCCTGCGGAAGGCCCACCCGTCGCTGTAGCGGGGGGCCTGTTCCAGGGCTTGGCTGGGGCCGGCGCCGCCGGCGAAGGCCAGTCGGACGAAGTCGAAATAGGCCGACAGGGCGTGCCGGAAGTCGGCGCGGCGCTGCGCTGCGGTGGAACGCACGGTCGCGTCCGGTACGAAGAAACCGGCGGCGGCGAATCCGAGGGTGGCCGCGACCGGCACCGTCCACGGCATGCTCAGTCCCTGCAGGGTGGCCAACATGGACAACAGCAGCGGCAGGCACAGACCGAACAGGCCCGCGCCGATCTTCTCGGCGATGAACCGCTCCGGTGACCTGCCCAGGAGAGCGAGGTCCTGGCGGGGGATCGGCAGGCCGCCCGGCCCGGTGAGCCGCTGCGCCTGCCGCCGCAGCCAGGGCTGCACTGCGCCGGGCGCCGGGGCCGCGGCGGCGTCGGTGTCGGTTCCCGCGAGTCGAGTCAGTGCCGCGTCCAGGCGGGGTGGACTGCGCCGCACGCCGGAGACCACCAGCATCATCCCGGCTCCCAGCAACGCCCCGAACACGATCGCCAACCGGATCACCGCGCCGCCCCCTCCGGGGTCATGTGCCGGTCGCCGGGGGAGCGGTCGGCGTCGCTGCGGGTGAGAAATCGTTGGACGGGCGGCTGGTTGGCCAGTCGGTTCATGATCCAAAGCCCTGTTCCGCAGATGCTCAGCACGACGGCCAGGACGATCTGCCCGAGGAAGGTGCCGTAGGGGGCCGAGTAGTCGGGGCGCATCGTCAGCGCCACTGCGAACAGGACGAAGATCACCGCGAGGCCGCGGATGGTGGTGCGGTGCGGGGCGCGGGAGGCTTCGACCTCACGTCGCCCGGCCACGTCGGCGGCCACCAACGCCGCGAGGTCATTGAGGAGCGGTTGGACGCCGCCGCCGCGGATCTGCGACGCCTGCAGCAATGCCCCCGCCACCAGGTCCCCGACCGGGTCGTTGAGGTCATCGGCCAGCCGGTACACCGCCTCCTCGACGCTCACTCCCGCCCGGAGCCGCGCCGCCAACGCCGCCACTTCGGGCTCGATCGCGGTGGGCGCATGACGGACGCTGGTCTGCAGCGCGTCTTCGAGACCACGGCTGGCACCGAGCAGCCCGGACACCTTGCGGACCCACTGTTCGATGGCGTCCAGCCGGGTCAGCCGCCGGGCCACGGCCCGCCCTGACATGACCCGCGGCAGCCAGACCGCCCCCACCGTGGCGGCGATCGCCGCGGCAGGCCACCGCGTCACCAGCAGCACCCCCGCGCCGAGGACCGCGGCGGCCGCCCAGGTCAGCCGGTGCTGCTGGAACGGCCTGGCCAGCATCCGGCCGAGGCGCGAGGGCGGCCGCGCCGCGGTAACGGCCCGGCCGAACAGCCCGGCGCTGATCATCAGCGCCCCGCCGGCCAACCCGGCCCCGGCCAGCAGCGCGAGCACAGTCGTCATGGGCGTCCTCTTCCGGAAGGCGCCTCCCATAGCCGGTGCGCGTGGGTGAGCAGCCGACGGTCGAATCCGGCCGCCTCCAGTTCGCCGACGAGTTTGGGGGTGATCCCGGCGGGGACGGCGCGGCCGTCCGGCCCGGGAGTAAAGATCCGGTTGATGGCGGGCTCGTGCGCGTCGGCGGGTTCGAGAACCTCGACGATCTCGGACACATACCGGTGGCCGGTGCGCGGGTCACGGCGCAGGTGCACCACCAGGTCGACGGCCCGGCCGACCAGGCGGAACACATCGGCGGGTTCGGGGTGCCGCTCGGCGTAGGCGCACAGGGTCAGGATCCGGCCGAACACCTCAGCGCCGGAGTTGGCGTGCAGGGTGGTCAGGCTGCCTTCCAGGCCGTTGTCGATGGCCTGCAGCAGCGCCAGCATCTCGGCGTGCCGGACCTCGCCGACCAGGATCCGGTCGGGGTTCATCCGCAGCACCTGCGGGACCAGGTCGACCAGCGTGATGGCGCCGATGCCTTCCTGGTTGGCCTCCCGCGCCTCGAACGACACGACATCGTCGTGGCGGTCCAGGCGATCCAGGTACAGCTCCCGTTCCGATTCCAGGGTGACGATGCGTTCCTCAGGATCGAATTCGCTGCACAGCGCCCGCAGAAAGGTGGTCTTGCCGGCGGCCACACCACCGGTGACCAGAATGTCCAGCCTGGCCCGCACCGCGGCCGCCAGGAACGCGTGCAGGGTCTCGTCGATGGTGCCGCGGCCGACGAGTTTGTCGAGGGTGACATCCATCAGCCGCTGCTTGCGGATGGACACGTGCGTGCCGGTGGTGACCGACATCGTCGCCGCCATCCGCACCCCAACCCCCAGCGCGACATTCAGCAACGGCCGGGCCGCACTGAACTCGCGGGGGCTGGCCGCGCGAGCCGCCCACCGGCGGACCTTGTCGGCCAACTCGGCGTCGGACTCGGCAACCGGCGGGCCCGGGACCTTGCGGGCACCGGCGTAGTGCAGCCACACCTGCCCAGGCCCGTTGACGTCGATCTCTTCGATGTCGTCGTCGTCCAGCAGCGGCTGCAGCACCCCCAACCCGAACCGCTCATCCAGGACCGCCCGAGTCAGCCGCGTCTGCTCGGCGGCCGGCAGCAGCATCCGGCCCGCGTTCGCCTGCTGCTGCGCCCAAGCCTTGACCTGTTCCACCACGGCCAACTGCGTCCGGGTGGCATCAGGGTCGGCATCCAGCAGCACCTCATCCAGCGCCGCGTTGATGTGCTTCACTGCCGCACGCACCGCGGCGTCATCGAGCCGATCTTCGGGCTTGGCCGCAGGTGCCGCACCGGCGGTAGGGCGTGGCCGCCACGCGCCACCGGCGGCGCCACCCGATGCCGTGCGCGGCGCGGTGGGACCGCGCTCGGGTGCGTGCTCGGCCTGCCGCGCGGGCTGCGGCATGACGGGAATCTGGTCGGGAGGCGGCCAGGTGAAGGAGCCATGATTCATACCGGACGCCCACCCCCAGAACTCAGCGGCGACACCGGCCGATCCGGACGTCGCCCGGGGCGATGATCGACGGCGGCCCGCAACGCACGGGCAACCGCCCGCGCCTGGACCAGCAGGTCACTGGACCGGGTGAGGCGGCGACGTTTGGGATCGCCGTCCGACAACCGGGCGGCAGAGCGTGCATCATCGGGGAACTGGACGACCACCGCGAAGTCGCCGCCCAGCACCTTGCGGACTTCGGCGACCGAGTGCGGGCCGCGGCCGATGAGACACAACCCGATCGCGGCCTGCCGACCCAAGGCATCGCGAATGGCCGCAACACGGGGCCGAGCGGCGACCACCTGCCGCAGCGTGGGACGCAACACCAGCACGATGAGGTCGGCGGCGGCCAGCACCGCGAACGGATACCCGACAGCGCGGACCTGGCCGACGTCGGCGATCACGTCCGCGGGATGCCGGGCGAGCACCGCGGCGATCTTCTCCCACGCGACCGCAGTGATGGCCTGCGCCTGGAACGGATCGGCCGGGCCGGGCAACACCGGACGATCACCCACGTCATCGAGCGGATAGGTCTGCTCGTGCAACGCGACCCGGCCAGGGTCTTCGGTGATCTGCCACGCCAGATTCAGCAGCCCCCGGTCGGCCGGAAAGTGGCCACCGAACAGCCCGGCCAGAACACTCCCGCCGTCGCAGTCGCATTCGGCCATCAGCGCCGGCTCTGGCCAGGCAAGGGTCAACGCCAAAGCCGTGGTGGTCGCTCCTGGAGCGCCCCCGGCCGAAACCACCGCGATCAGCGCCATCTCACGGCCTCCTGGCGGTGACGACCAGCGCAACCCGGCCCAGGGCGGCCTGTTTGGCGACCGTGGGACCCGATTCGGCGGCGATCAGGAGATTGACCACCGCGGTTCCGTCCGCGTCGGGCTGCGAGACCCGATCGACCGCGGCGGCGACCTCCCGACCCAGCGGTGACGTTCCTGACGAGGCGGCATCCTGCCCGGCGGTGCCGGGAGTGGGCACAACTAGAACGTGGTCTCCCGGGCGCAGGGCACCGACCGGCAGCTGAGAGGCCTTGAGCCCGACGGCCACGATCTGTTGTCCCTGGCCGGGGGTGAGCGTGGTGGTCAGCTGGCCGGGCGACAGCAGCGACCCTGCCCGCAGGTCCACCGCCGCGATCTTTCCCACCACCTCGTCCGCGCGGGACGCGGGGATCGTCTGGACGGGCGCGTCCACCCCGGCGCGCGTGGTCGCCAGGTCGGCCGTGGAGACGGGTGTCCCCACCGGCAGGTCACGGACGATGACCAGCACGTCGGCGCGGTTACCCGCCGACACAAACAGCCAGGCGACCACCGCGGCCGACGTCGCAATCAGGAGCGTTCCCAACAGAATCCGGCCGCGACGGGCTGAGCGGGGCAAAGGCCGTAACTGCCTGTCCTCGCTGGGCGGAAGGGTGGAAACGGAACGGTGGCTGCTCACCGGCCACCACCATTGAGAGCCTGCCCCTCGGCGATCCGGACCGGGAAGGTCGAGGTCACCGTGATCGGGGTGAGCGCACCGCCGGCTCCGCCCGAACCACGCCACGTTCCGCCCCAGCTGACAGTGGCGGTGACCTGGTAGGCGTTCCCGGGCTGCCGCGCGGAGCTGCGGGTGTAGGTGACGGTGCATGAAGCCGCCGAAGCGGCTGCTCCAGCCTGATAGGGAACACCGCCGCCCGGGCAACTGACCGGCTTGTGCCCACCCCCGGGGTGGACCGTCATGGTCTGCGGAGAGGCGGTGAGCTCAACCCACACGTCCCCAGCCGACTGGCGCACCGACCTGGAGGTTCGCTGCGCCGGATCGAGCCAGAACCACTCGGCCAACCCCACGACACCCTCGGTTCCGCGCGGCGGAGCCGTCACAATCTGGGGCTTGGGGAGCCGAAGCTCATACAGCGCTTGCTGCAGCAGATCCTGCGGGGAGACCGCCGGGACGGCAACGCCAGCACCGGCGGGTTGGCATCCGGAAATTGCGCTTAGTGGACCGCAGGCCAGCGCGTCACAACCCGTGTCGGCGGGGATATCGGTGCGGCAGCCGCGGTCACTAGAGGGGGCGCCGCCTACAGGTTGCCTGCCAGGACCGTCACCGGATGAACCGACACCCCGCCCGGGACGCGCCGGTGTTTGCGGGTCATCGCCGATATTGCCCTGCCATTTCCACGGGCCCGGGCTGGGTGGCGTCGGTGGATTGGACCACGCGGTGCCGACCAAGGCACCCATCACCATGATCACCACTGTGGCCGTTATGGCAGCGCGCATCATACTCAGGAACCGGGGGTGGTAGACGGGGGAGTGCATGGCGCCTCCACAGCCCAGATCGACGACACGCGCCAGCGCCCATCAGCCCCGCGCTTGAGCTTCACCGAGAAGTTGACAGGTTTGGCACTGCCCCGCGTCCCAGGAATGAGTTGATGGGTGCGCGAGTCCGCCAGCCCCGCCCCACTGGTGTCCTGGCAATCACCCAGCTCCGCGGTGGAACCAGTGATATCGACCGCGTACACCCGGATAACGATCTTGCCCCAGGGCTCTTGTCGCTTAGCCCGAATGTCGCGGATCCCCCGCAACTGAGCAGCCATCACCTTGGGAGCGGATACCGGCTCAAGCAGCTTTCGTGCCTGGTCTTCCGGAACCGTCGCCGCCTTCCGGCCAGCGTCCCAGTACTGGTGATAGCTCGCGATGATCGCGTCACGGGGCGATGCAGTAGACGCACCGGCAGAAGAGGATCCGCTCCCGGAAGGCGCGCTGAGCGGCGGGGACGACGGTACCGTCACCGAATCGTCTGAACCCGGCGAGCACCCTAGACCACCGGCTGCCACAACGATCGCGCAGCAGGCCGCCAGAGCACGGCGTGCCGGCGGCCGACCAGGGCCAAGCGCGCGGGCGGAACGATGCCGGGGCGAGATGCCGGGAGCCGGCACCGCCGCAGCCCAGCCACGGGCGCACTCGTTGATCGCCATCATCGCTTTTCGTGCCACGGCCCACCCTCCATGAGCCAACCCGTAGCGAAGGTCTGGGGAGCAGCCGCAGTGCCATTTACCTGCGCATTGGGGGCGCCAACCGCGCCATCCTCCGGGGAGGGCAGTTCCTCAACCTGAAGATCATGATCGTAGATCTCACCACCTGCGGAAACGTCCCAAGGGCGCAGGACCAGTTGCTGGACATGACCGCACTTGACCGCTTCCACCGACGAACGCGCCACCGCGAATGATGCTCGGGTGCCGGACATTCGCACCGGAGGCGTCAGCGCCGATCTATCGTCGTCACCAGAGCAATTGATCACCAGCGCAAACGTGTTCAGCTGGGCGGACGTGTCTGACCTCGTACTTCGCGGCTTTCGGTGGGAGCATCGAACCATGATCAGTATCCGTCGTCACTGGATTGGGTCGAACTGTCGTGATATTAAGACACTCCCGGGCAGTGTTGTAAAGAGGGACGCTTGAGTGAGTTGAGGTGAATGTCAACGACACCGAGACCGGCGCAGCTGGCGTTAAGCCAGTTCGTGCACGAGCGCAATGAGCAGGGGCTGAGCTATCGGCGTATGGCAGTGCGCGCGATCGACCCGGTGACCGAGCAGCACCTGGGATTCCAGTGGATCAGCAAGCTTGCCGCTGGCCAGGTGGCTAAGGCCCCGGAGCCTTGGCAGATGCGCGCCCTGGCCGCGGCCATGGACGTGCCCGAAGACATGGTGAAGACACTGGCAGCGCGCCAGTGGCTGGAGTACGAGATCAGCGAGGTCCGCCTCGGCTCCGATGAATGGATCTTGTTCCGGCTCGCGCATGACCTTCCTGACGAGGACAAACGCATGCTCCGGCGGATGGCCGAGGAGTTCGTCCACCGCCAGAACCGACGCTTGGATGAACCGCCCGACGCCGACACGGGAACGCAGCCGACCTGATGCTTCGGTCCACCCGAAACCAAAGACCAATACACCCCGCAGCCGCAAAACCATGACGATCAAGACCTGGAGTTACTGCAGCTGCGAGGTGACCAATGAGTATCCCAGCGCGATTCATCCGGGTGAAACCGGATGATATGGACGATCAACTCGGCCCGGTCGTGGTCCACCGGACCCCCGCCGCATGGATCTTCTACTGCCGGGCGGACAAGATCGCCGAAGAATTGGCTATGGAGTTCGAAGCGCTGGCCAACCGCTACTCCCAGGCCACCGTGTCGATCACGACACCGACCGAACCGAGAACTCGTGCCCGCATGCACCGGCTCTCCGCCGACCAGATGCCGGCAGCGCTACAGCCCGCCGTGGTGGACGTGCGGGGACAGGACCAGACGACCTACGTTCGCGCCGATCTGATCAGCGAAGACATGGCCGAGGCGATGGCGGAGATCACCGCAGAACAAAACCGGTACGGGCGCCGCCTCCCGGTAATCGGCCCTTCCGCTGATTCATGATCCACATCGATCGCCGCCCCCAAGACGGAGCATCCGTGTGATCGCGGATTCCTCAGCCTTTCCGTGACTCACATCTTCATGGCCACATGCTGACACCAGCCACTCACCGTAGGACCAGCGATGACTCGGCAACGGCACGCAGCCACAGCCGCGCAGCGCGGCCGCCGCACTATCCTGCTGCGCAGCCTCGGCGCGGCCATGCTGTTGATCGCTGGCGTGATCGGCCTGCCCGGCCTCCTGCTCCTGGTGACCGGATCGCCCATCCCTCGCCACCCACCCTCCTTCGACGAAATCGGTGCGGCGCTGTCTCACCGAGCCGACGAGACCCTGCTCCTAGAGGCGGCCAAATACCTAGCATGGACCAGCTGGGCCGGCTGGACATTACTGGTGTTCACCGAGGCCGCCGCTCAGATCATCGGCGGAGCCGTCCCCCCGATCCCGGGGCTTACCGTTCTGCAACGAAGCGCCGCCGTCCTGTTGGGGAGCCTGGGCATAGCCGCTATCGGAGCCACCGCGCCG
>NZ_SMKK01000224.1 GCF_004348425.1 Actinomadura sp. 7K507 | reverse complement strand
GCCCACCACCCCCGGCACTCGCGCCACATAGCGAGAACGGGCCTCAGCGCATCGCTGAGACCCGTTCAGTCGCTTGAAGTCCCCGAACCGGGGTGGACGGTCAGTAACGGCCGAGAATCAAGCTCATCGCCTCGGACCGCGTCTCCGCATGATCGCGGAAGTCGCCGCGCACCGCCGACGTCACCGTCTTCGCGCCCGGCTTCCGCACACCGCGCATGGTCATGCACAGATGCTCGGCCTCGATCACCACGATCGCGCCCCGCGGCTCCAGCACGCTCATCAGCGCGTCGGCGACCTGGCTGGTCAGCCGCTCCTGGACCTGCGGGCGGCGCGCGTACACGTCCACCAGCCGCGCCAGCTTCGACAGACCGGTGATCTGGCCCTTCTTGTTGGGCGTGTACCCCACGTGGGCAACCCCGTGGAAAGGCACGAGATGGTGCTCGCACACCGAGTAGACCTCGATGTCCTTGACCAGGACCATCTCTTCATGGTCGGCGTCGAACACCGTGGTCAGCGCGTCTTCCGGCGTCTGGCGCAGGCCGGCGAACTGCTCGGCGTACGCACGCGCAACCCTGGCCGGAGTCTCGCGGAGCCCATCGCGGTCGGGGTTCTCCCCGATGCCGATCAGGATCTCGCGCACCGCCTTCTCGATCCGCGCGTGATCGAAACCGGGTGGCTCCTCCAGGATCCGTGCCTCACCCTCGACGAACGCCCGCCCCGCATCGCGCGCGGCCTCGTCCGCCCTCCGCCGGTCCCGGGCGTCCGCGGACGAGCCCGGGGGCGATGTCTCGCCCCCAGGCTCGTCACGCACAGGCTTCTCGTCCTGCGAATCAGCCAACGGGGTCAGCTTTCGCCCTGGGCCGGGTCAGCGGCCTCCGAGGTGACGCCGCTCTGGCCGTTGCCCTTGGTCAGGTCGGTGACGTCCTGAGGGCCGAGCAGGGCCAGTTCCTTGCGCGTGAGGATGGGCGGCCGGTCGGACGGGAGACGCTTGCCATAGCCCGTGTAGGAGTTCTGGTGCGGCCGCTTCTCGATCGGCGCGAAGATCTCCAGGACCTGGTCCTTGGACAGGGTCTCCTTCTCCATGAGGTTGACGACCAGTTCGTCCAGGACGTCCCTGTACTGGACCAGGATCTCCCACGCGGTGTCGTGCGCGCCCTCGATGTAGCGGCGGACCTCGTCGTCGATCGCGGAGGCGATGTCCTCGGAGTAGTCGCGCTCGTGGCCCATGTCGCGGCCGAGGAAGACCTCGCCCTGCGCAGAGCCGAACTTGCGCGCTCCCAGACGCTCGCTCATGCCGTACTCGGTCACCATGTTGCGCGCGATCGAGCTGGCCTTCTCGATGTCGTTGGCCGCACCGGTGGTCGGCTCGTGGAAGACCAGTTCCTCCGCGGTGCGCCCGCCGAGCAGCATGGCGAGCTGGTCGTTCATCTCCGAGCGCGTGGTGAGGAACTTGTCCTCCATCGGCAGGGTCATGGTGTAGCCCAGGGCCCGTCCGCGCGGCAGGATCGTCACCTTGTGCACCGGGTCGGAGTTCGGCAGCGCGTGCGCCACCAGAGCGTGCCCGCCCTCGTGGTAGGCGATGATCTTCTTTTCCTTCTCCGACATCACGCGGGTCTTGCGTTCCGGCCCCGCCATGACGCGGTCGATGGCCTCCTCGAGGGTGTCCATGTCGATCAGCTTCTGGTCGAAGCGCGCGGTGAGGAGCGCCGCCTCGTTGATCACATTGGCCAGGTCCGCACCGGTGAAGCCGGGGGTACGGCGCGCGATCGTGTCGAGCTCGACGTCCGGGCCGAACGGCTTGCCGCGGCCGTGCACCTTCAGGATGCCCTTGCGGCCCTCCAGGTCCGGGCGGTCCACGGTGACCTGGCGGTCGAACCGGCCGGGACGCAGCAGCGCCGGGTCCAGGATGTCGGGACGGTTCGTCGCCGCGATCAGGATCACGCCGCCCTTGACGTCGAAGCCGTCCATCTCGACCAGCAGCTGGTTGAGGGTCTGCTCGCGCTCGTCGTGGCCGCCGCCGAGCCCCGCGCCGCGGTGCCGGCCGACGGCGTCGATCTCGTCGATGAAGATGATCGAGGGCGCGTTGGTCTTGGCCTGCTCGAACAGGTCGCGGACGCGGGAGGCGCCGACGCCGACGAACATCTCGACGAAGTCGGAACCGGAGATCGAGTAGAACGGCACCCCTGCCTCGCCGGCCACGGCGCGCGCCAGCAGCGTCTTACCGGTGCCGGGCGGGCCGTACAGCAGCACGCCCTTGGGGATCTTGGCGCCGATCGACTGGAACTTCCCCGGGTTCTGGAGGAAGTCCTTGATCTCTTCCAGTTCCTCCAGGGCCTCGTCGGCCCCGGCCACATCGGCGAACGTCGTCGTCGGAGTGTCCTTGGTGATGAGCTTCGCCTTGGACTTGCCGAAGTTCATCACGCGCGAGCCGCCGCCCTGCATCTGATTCATGATGAACAGGAAGATCAGCACGATGATGATGATGGGCAACAGGCTGAACAGCAGGCTCATGAAGAAGCTCTGCTGCGGGACCTCGACGTCGTAGCCGCCGGACAGCTTGCCCGCGTCGGCCTGCTTCTGCAGCGCCTGCTGCATCTGGTGTCCCTGGCCCCCGACCCAGGACGTCTCCTGATGCTCACCGTTGTTGAGCGTCAGCTCGATTCGCTGGTCCTTGTCAATGATCTTGGCGGACTTCACCTGTCCTGCGTTGATCTCCTGGACGACCTTCGAGGTGTCCACCTTCTCGTACGAAGGGCCAGGGTTGATGCCCCACATGAGAAGGGCGACCAGGAGGCCGAACAGCAGGATCCACAGCAGCGGTCCGCGAAAGTAGCGCTTCACGTCCATTTATCCGGTTACCCCTCCGGGGCCCGTCCCTCCTGACCAACATCTGCGTACAGTCCTCGCCCGTCCCCGGGGGACGGACGCCGGGGCGACCAACAATGCGACTCACGAGGGGTCCGCCGCCCAGGGCTCCGGACCCGTCGCAGCGGCTTCCCTCATGTGGCTCCCCAACCCGAGGGTCCGGGACACCGACGGTACACCGCAGGGCGCAGAAGACGCAGCCGACGCTGTTCCCCTGCATCCATTCCATATACCCGTCAACGACCTTTGCAACGATTCGTCACGGTCTCTTGTTCCCTGGAGGCGGCCCGCAAGCGTCTCAGCGGCACATGAGCGAGGCTCCTCGCCTGGACGCGGCTACGCGCCGTCTCCACCGTAGACGTGCGGGGCGAGCGTGCCGACGAACGGCAGGTTCCGGTACTTCTCCGAGTAGTCCAGCCCGTAGCCGATGACGAACTCGTTGGGGATGTCGAACCCGACGTACTTCACGTCGATGTCGGTCTTGACCGCCTCCGGTTTGCGCAGCAGCGCGCAGATCTCCAGCGAAGCGGGTCCACGCGACAGCAGGTTGCTCACCAGCCACGACAGGGTCAGACCCGAGTCTACGATGTCCTCCACGATCAGGACGTGCCGGTCGATGATGTCGGTGTCGAGGTCCTTGAGGATGCGCACGACCCCCGACGACTTCGTGCCCGAGCCGTAGGACGACACGGCCATCCAGTCCATCGAGGCGGGCGTGTGCAGCGCCCGCGCCAGGTCCGCCATGACCATGACGGCGCCTTTCAAGACCCCGACCAGCAACAGGTCCTTGCCGGTGTAGTCGTCGTCGATCTGCTCGGCGAGCTCCCGCACCTTCGCCTGCAGGTCCGCCTCGGGAATCAGCACCTTCGCCAGGTCCGTGCCCAGGTCCTTCTCGTCCACTACCCCACCCTCATCGCTCAGACCTCGCCCGTCCGGCCGAACAGCAGCTTCCCATACCGCCGGATGGCCCGTAGCCCCCCGGGCAGGTCCACGTGCCGCTGGCCGCGCCAGGCCGTGACCAGCCGTTCCACCGCATCGACATGGACGGCCGCGAGCGTACCCGGTGGGCTGCCGGCCTTGAGCGCGGCCATCCGCAGAACCCGGGTGCGGACGGCTCTGGGCAGCTCCGCGAGACCTTCCAGACGGACGGCCACGCCGTGCCCGTCTTCGGAGACCTCCAGGTCGGTGAACGCCCGTGCGGCGAGGTCTTCCAGGAAGTCCGCGTCATCGCGCAGCATCCTCGCAGTCCGCGCCAGGGCCTCGGCAACACCGGGGCCGAGGGTCTTCTCCAGGACGGGCAGCGCTTCATGGCGGACGCGCACGCGTGCGTAGACGGGATCGACGTTGTGGGGGTCGTCCCAAGGGTCCAGCCCCATCGCCTTGCAGGCCCCACGTGTGGTCGCGCGATCGAGCTCCAGCAACGGCCTCAGGTAGTGAACACCGGACTGGCGCCGGAATCCGTTCGGCATACCTGACAGCGAACGAGCTCCAGAACCACGCGCCAGCCCCATCAGAACGGTCTCGGCTTGGTCGTCCTGGGTGTGACCCAGAAGGACCGCTGCGGCTCCCAGCCGGTCGGAGGCCTTGTCGAGCGCTGCGTAGCGGGCGTCCCGGGCGGCGTTCTCCGGCCCGCCTGCCCCGTCGACGGTGACCGCGATCGATCCGGATGGGTCGAGGCCAAGGTCCGCCATCACTCGCACTACGGCGTCGGCACGCTCGCCTGAACCCTCCTGGAGGCCGTGGTCGATCGTGACACCGCCCGCAGGACGTCCCGCCCTGGGCGCCTCGAACGCCAGTGCACCGGCGAGCGCCAGGGAGTCCGCGCCGCCACTGCACGCGGCCAGCACCATCGCCCCTGGCGGGAGGTCCGCCAGGACGCGCCGTACCGCGAGACGTACCGCAGCCACTGCCGGATCAGGCCCCATGCAAAACCTCTACCACCGCCCGGCGTCCCGCACGCACGGCAGCCCCCGGCACCACCGCGCAAGGCTCGATCACCCAGCGGACCAGCCCGCTCGGGACGGCCCCAGCCTTGGCCAGGCTCGGTCGGATCGGTCGGGTCGGATCGGTCGGGTCGGATCGGTCGGGTCGGATCGGTCGGGTCAGGCTTCGTTGGCTTCGGGGGGCGCGTCGAGGGCAGGAGGACCGACGACCCTGGCCATCCACAGGGCCGGCTCCTTGATCTCGTCATGCGTGGGCAGCGACTCCGGGGACTGCCACACCTGGTTGAACCCGCTCATGCCCACCTCGGCGACGACCCTCCGGACGAACCGCGAACCCTCGGCGTACTGCTTCATCTTGAGGTCGATGCCGAGGAGGCGGCGGATCGTCTTGTCGAGCCTGGAGCCGCCGTCCCGCCGCCCCTGGAAGCGCGAACGGATCTGCTGCACCGACGGCACCACTTCAGGGCCCACCGCGTCCATCACGTAGTCGCCGTGCCCTTCGACCAGGGTCATCACCGCGGTGAGACGGTCGAGGATCTCGCGCTGCTCCGGACTCTGGATCGCGTCGATGAGGTTGGCGTCGCCGCCGCGCACGGCGTCCGCGACGGCCTCTGCAGCGTCACGGATGCGATCCAGCATCACGCCTGGATCAAGGTCGGACGCGAGCAGGAACTGGGTCATCTGGTCCTGCACGTACTCGCGCAGCCACGGGACACCCGTGAACTGGGCGCGGTGAGTCTCCTCGTGGAGGCACACCCAGAGGCGGAAGTCGTGCGCCACCACATCGAGCTCCTGCTCGACGTGCACGATGTTGGGCGCCACCAGTGTCAGCCGTCCCGTCGGCGCCTGGCCGGACGGGTCCGGCGGCAGGAACAGCTCGTACTGCCCCAGGACACGGCTGGCCATGTAGGCGAGGATCGCGCCGACCTGCATGCCGGTGACGCGGGAGCCGACGGCCTGGACGACCACGTTGCCCGCACCACCGAGCGGTCCGGGGCCGCGCTTGTCGTTCATCTGTTCCATGAGCGGTTCCAGGACCACCCGGAATCCGTCCACGTTCGCCCGGATCCAGCCGGGCCTGTCCACGATCGTCGCGGGGTCGGGATCGAGCTCGGAGGCCATGCCGGTGAAGTCCCGGACATGCCCGTGCGCGATCTTCGACAGGTCTCGGAGCTCCGCCACGACCTCGCGGGCCTCGGCATGGCTGACCTGCGGTCCCGGCCTGACGAGCCGGGTTCCGGCCTGGACCGCCACGTTCCAGTCGATCATTGAGGCGCTCATGTACTCCACCGTACGTTTCGGACGTGGCGCCGGAGCGCCTCTGCTCAGTCGTTCAACGAACAACCGTCCTGGTTATCTCCCATATGACCCCACCCACACACCGTTCAGCCTCCGGCGGACGGCGCGCCACCGCAGCCGCACGCCGCGACGGCGGCCGCGAGCTGGTCGAGCTTGCCGGGATCGACCGGCCCCTCGCCGTCCCCCGCCATGAAGGCGAACGCCAGCAACCGGCCGTCGGCGTCGTAGGCCAGCCCGGCCAGCGTGCTGACGCCCGCCAGCGTGCCGGTCTTGGCGCGGACCATCCCGGCCCCGGCCTGGCTGGAGGCGGCGCCGAAGCGAGGCAGGCCCAGCGTCCCGGAGAACCCGGCGACCGGAAGGCCGGTAACGGCCGAGCGGAGTTCCGGATGCTCGTCATCGGCGGCGAGTGAAGTGAGACGGGCGAGCGCGAGGGGCGTGATGCGGTTGCGCGTGGACAGGCCGCTGCCGTCGTTGACCGAAACCCCCTCCGCTACACCGAGCTTGGCGACGGCCTGCTGCACGGCCTGTGCGGCGTCCGCGAACGTTGCCGGACGGCCCAGCTTGAGGGCGACCTGCCTGGCCACCGCTTCGGCCACGTCGTTGTCGCTTTCGGTCATCAAGTGCTCCACCAGGACGGACATCGGTGGTGATTGGACCGCCCCGAGCCGCACCGCCCCCTTCTGCGCGGTCGTCCTGCGTCCGGGCTTCGCACTCACCCCGTTCTCGGACAGCAGCTGCGCGAACTGCTTCACCGCAGCTGCGGGCGGGTCCGAAACCCGCGTCCGCTTGGACGAGTCCCCTGGAGACACCCGTCCCTCGTCGACCGCCAGTGCGCTGACCGGAGCGACCTCACCGTCAGGCACGTAGTTGGGCTTCCACCCGGCGGCCGTACGAGGCCCCTGGTAGGCGGACGCGTCATAGTCCACGTGCACCTGCCGCACCCCGGACACCTTCAACGCCGTGGCCGTCTGCTGAGCCAGGCCCAGGAGCGACGCCCACCGCGGGCGGCCGTCCCCAGCGCGCGCTGGAAGTGCCGTCAAGGTAGGATCCCCGCCTCCGACCAGTACGATCCGGCCGCCGGCACCCTGCACGACCTGTGTGGTGATCCGGTGTGCGGGACCGACCGAGGCCAGCGCCGCCACCGACGTCACCAGCTTCGTCGTCGAGGCAGGGGTCGCGGGCCGGTCGGCCCGCCGCTCGAACAACGGACGGCGGGTCGCCGCGTCGATCACCACCGCGTTGATCTTCGCGCGGGGACCGCCGATCAGGTCCGTGAGCCGTCCGGCCAGCGTGGACGCGTCCGGCAGCGGCCGCGACGCCGGATCGGCCGCGGGAATCGCGAGCGAGGCCGGAACCCGGACGAGGTCGCGCGCGGCCACGCTGGGCGGCTGCGGGGACAGGTGACGGTCAGGTGTGAGTTTGGCCACTGCCAGCCCGGCGGTGACGGTGAAAACGTTAAGGAGGGACAGCGACAGGACCATGAGGGCACGGCCCCGTCCGGGCACTTGACCGCCCCTCTCCCACTCAGCACTCACCAACGTGCGACATCCTTATACAAGGGAACACCCTGTGTGGACGGCCTCGCCCACGGGCTCCCGAAAGACTATTCACTGCAGCGCGCAGGGAGCGGAGGACATCTTGGATTTCGACGTCACCATTGAGATCCCCAAGGGCCAGCGGAACAAGTACGAGGTGGACCACGAGACCGGGCGCATCCGGCTCGACCGCATGCTGTTCACCTCGACGCAGTACCCGGCCGACTACGGGTTCATCGAGAACACCCTCGGCGAGGACGGCGACCCGTTGGACGCCCTGGTCCTGCTGCAGGAGCCGACGTTCCCGGGCTGCCTCATCCGCTGCCGCGCCGTGGGCATGTTCCGGATGACCGACGAGGCCGGTGGTGACGACAAGGTCCTGTGCGTCCCCGCGACCGACCCCCGCATGGAGCACCTGCGCGACATCCACCACGTCGCCGAGTTCGACCGCCTGGAGATCCAGCACTTCTTCGAGGTCTACAAGGACCTGGAGCCTGGCAAGTCCGTCGAGGGCGCCAGCTGGGTGGGACGCGACGGGGCGGAGCTGGAGATCGAGCGGTCCCTCAAGCGCGCGGCGGACCAGGGCGGCCACTGAGCGTCGCCTGCCCGGCCCACCGGACGCCCGCCTCTGCCGGCCGGTCGTGCCGACGGTTCGCGGCGACCGTTCGCGCCGACCGGCGGGCCGCGCCCAGTCCGGGAGTCGCGGACGGCGCCGATCCGCTCCCGCGCCCCCGCGGCACGACTAGCGAAGACCCTTCCGCACGGGCAACCGCGCGGAAGGGTCCTCACCTTCCACCGCACCGCGCTCCTTCTGCACCACCGGCCTTCTGCACCACCGGCCTTCTGCACCACCGGCCTTCTGCACCACCGGCCTTCTGGACCGGCTCCTTCTGGACCGGCTCCTTCTGGGCCGGGTTCCTGCCGCACCACGGGCCTTCCGCACCACGGGCCTTCCGCACCACGGGCCTTCCGCACCACGGGCCTTCCGCACCACGGGCCTTCCGCACCACGGGCCACATGAGCTGCACCGCGCGCCTTGAGCCGCGGGCTGGGTGAGCGCTTGAGGGTCAGACGGAGGGGCGGGTCGCGCCGATCAGGTCGCCTCGGTGGATGCTGGATATGCGCACCCGTCCGCCGGTGTAGGGCGCTTCCACCATCTGGCCATCGCCGATGTTGATGCCCACATGGTGGATGGTGCGGGGGTCGGACGTGTCCTTCGCGAAGAACACGAGATCACCTGGGCGTAGCGCGTCGATGGGGATGTGCGGGCCCGATGTCCACTGCGTTCCGGTCCAATGGTCGAGCCGTACGTCGGCCTTGTCCCACGCGTACATCGCCAGGCCCGAGCAGTCGAAGCCGCGGATTCCGGCGCCGTGCGCTATGCCACGGCTAGGACCGGCTGTGGTGCCTCCGCCCCAGGAGTACGGGGTGCCGAGCCATTTCAGTGCCGCTCGCACTGCGACCGCACCGCGCGCGACCGCCGTCGTCGGCGACTCGGGGGAACGTCCAGAATCCGTGAAGGCGGTGCGGGCCTTGCGCGCTTCCGCCTTCTCCGACGCTCGTTCCCGCGCGCGCTTGAGCCGTGCAGCTCGCATCTGAGCATTGCCGAGCCGACGCTCCAGACGCCGCTTCTCTGCCTTGATGCGTTGCAGGGACTCCTGTTGGCCGGCCACGGCCTCCTGCGCGAGCCGTTTGGCCTCCTCCGCACGTTTCGTCGCCGCCCCTTGCTCGTCGATCGCCTTCTGCGCCTGACGGCGGAACACGTCGGCGACGCTCTTGGACGCCTCCACCCGGCGGACCATCGCGGTGCGCCTCTTGACGAGCATCTCGACCAGCGCGGCACGGTCCATGAAGCCCTGCGGGCCACCGTCGCCGACCAGCGCCGAGGAGATCTGGTCGTAGCCGGTGTTGTTGCGGTAGAGCTGCGCGGCGAACGACGCCAGGCCGGCCCGCGCCTGCTCCGTCCTCCGGTCGGCCTCGGCCAGGCGCGCTTGGGCATCCTGATAAGCCTGCTGGGAGCGGTGCAGTTTGATCTGCTCGCCGTTGTAGCGCTCCACGGCGGCCGCTGCGGCGCGGGCGAGCCGATCGAGTTCACCATCCGCCTGCGCGAGCTTGGCCTTCGTCCGGCCGACCTGTGCAGCCCGTTCCCTGACCTCCTGCTCGCTGTGCTCGATTTCCCCCGCGCCTGGGGTCGGATCAGCGGCGGCGGGGCGGACCGACGCGGACGGCACCAGAAGGCTCATCCCGATCGCCACGCTGGAGGAGAAGGCGGCCAGCCGCAACGTCACACCGCGGGCGGGAAACGAGGTCGCGCGACGAGTCTGTGCTGCGCCAGGTGACATGAGCACGTCCTCCCCCCGGCATGCACTGCTTAGCGCAAACGATCACCTACGAAGAGTAGTTGACTCAGGCAAGGGCAGGTAGTTCCGCCACTCCCCGTCAGGGACTGGACGTCGCGCTCGTACCGGGAGAGCCCGCGCTAGGAGAACTCGCACTGGGAGAGGGCGTCGGGGTCGGTGACGGCGGCTCCGTGGACGGCGGCGGATCCGGTTCGCCATTGGAGGGCGGTGGCCCGGAGGGTGGCGGTTCCGGGGATGACGGTGGAGTTGTCTGGGTGGGCGACGGATCGCCCGGACGGTGCGTCCCCGGCGGTGTCGACGGATCCCCGGGGCCAGGCCCCGTAGGCGTCGGCGAGGGCGTCGGATCCGGGTCTGGAGCGTCCGGGCGCCAGGTGACGTGCACCTGGGTCCCGCCAGGCGCGAACGTGATGATGCCCTCCCCGCGGGAGTTCGACCGTCGCGACACGTGGACGCGCACGGTCACGCTTCGTCCGGCCGCAAGATGCCCAGAGGTCGGGTGAAGTCGAATGCCTCCCCGGCTCGTTGCCTGCCACGCCACCTGTCCGCCTTCTGCCCGGAGGGCTATGGACCCGTCAGAGCCCCCTGCCAGGTCCAGAAAGAGCGGAGAGACCGCCAGCGTGCCCTGGGCCGGAGAGCCCGAAGGAGCGGCCACGGGCGGCGGCGCCGGCGACGACGGTGTCCGCAGGGCGGTCGGCGGGGCGGACGAGGCTCTCGCGCCAAGCGGGAATGTGGCGGACACAGGAGAGGCGTCAAGGTAGCCGACAACATCCGGATGGTCTGACCGCCGCCCATGTTCCGGTCGTTGCGAGACACCGGGAACCGCAGACGGACGTGGGCCGGCGACAGTGTCAGCGTCCCGTCGCCCGGTATCGAAGAGCCCGTACATGGAGGCGACCCCACCGCCGGACAGAACGCCTACCACGATGAGCACCACAGCGGCACGGACGGCCTGGGCCCCGAGCCGCGGCTCCTTCGAGGTGGAACGTGTCCTGCGGAAGCGATTCAGCCACGTCCGCCTCCCCTGGCCCGGCGGCCAGGGCGGCCGCGCCGGTTGCGTGGCCTGGACGGGGAATCCGTCGGGCGTGAACTCGGTGATACGGGTGGCTACGAAGAGCCTGTAGCCGACCAGTTCCGGGTCAAGGAAACAACTCATCACCCGTAGCCGGAGTTCCGCCACCACACCGGGATCCGGAAGCAGCCCGTAGACCTTGGCCGCGGATACGGTACGGGGCCGGAACGCGCAGCAGACGGAGCAATTCCCCGAATGCTCCATCAGCCGACCGTTCAGGTCGTGGGTGAGTGCACCGTGCCGTTCCCGCAGAAGCACGGCACGTTCCGCGCAGCCGTACGGCCCCTGATGCGCGAGCATTTCGGCCGTCAACGCCTCTTCGATCTCGCCGTGGGCACGGTCGAGCGACGACTGGGCGTCCTTCAGCGGCACATCGAACACCGCGGCCAGGTCGGGCAAGGACAGTTGGTGCCGGACCCGCAGGTCCAGGATCTCCCGGGAGAGCGGCGTCAGCGCCAGCACCGCCTGCCACGCCATGATGCGCTGGTCGACGTCCTCCTGGTCGTGGCTGGCGACAGGCACGTCCGGCGGCTGTTCCCTCGGCGGCAGCCTGCGCGCGCATTCCAGCCGGGCTATGGCGTAGAGCCACGGCGCGAACCGGCCCGGGTCCCGAAGCCTGCCGATGTGCGCCTCGGCTCCGATGAACGTGTCGCGCAACGCCACCTGGGCGGCGTCCCGGTTCCGCAACTGAAACCAGCAGTAGGCGTAGAGCCGGTCGGCATGGGCGTCGTACAAGGCGGCCGGGGCGTCCGGATCACGCTCGCGCAGCGCCTCGACCAGGAGATGGTCGTTCATGCCACAAAACGTAAAGGCTCGGAGCGCTCTTTACTGGCCAATTCAAGAGATCGAACTCAGATACCGAACACCATTCTTACTCTTGGTAACACTTTTGGAAGAGTGTCGCGAATGGGGGCATTGAGGCGTTTCGCCCGGAGTCCTCCAACTAAAACGATCGATCATTCGGCAGCGTGAACCAGTCAATCAGGCAGAAGTATTTCCATCATCGGCGGCAGCGACCGTTCAGCCGCCGCCGCGATGGAGGCGACCTGTGCACTGGTGTAGATGACCGGCTCGCCTGCAATGGCGCGTGGGATCGCCCTCGCCGGATAGAACAGCACTCCCTCGTGCTCTACACCGTCCCGCGCGACACGAGCACCATGCACAACCACGATCGGCGTGACGTGCACGTCTTGGTCCAACTCCTCGGAGAGCAGTGCGGACACCGTGTCGGCGGCCCGTGCGGCCACACCGGTGACACTGGCGACGGGCTTGTGCCCAACCCACAAGCGGCGTTGCTCTGTACGCAACCGAGCACCCCACCGAAGCCGCCGGCTGGCGACCGCATAGATGCCGGACAGGCCGACCACCAGGTGATCGAGATTCGTCGTCACGGTGCCGTCCAGCAGGGCCCGGTCATGCAGAACGTGAAAGCCCGCCGGGTCCAGGCGAGCCAGCCTCCGGCCGGTACTGCGCTCGGCCAGGGCGCCCCGTCGCCAATTGGTCACGGGCCCTGGCCGGAACCTCACATACGCGACGTGCCCGACGAAGACGAGGGCGGCGACCAGGGGCCCCGCCCACCAGACGCTCACGCCCGCCGCGACGACCCCCGCACCACCGGCCACCGCCGCCCGCACCGCACGCCGCTCCCAGCGATGCTCCGCGGCCAGCGCGCGATAGCGGTGCAGGGCCGAGGCCCCGGCGCCGGACACGCCGATACCGCTGCTGCGCACCGCAAGGCCCCTTTTCCTCGGCCCCCGAGCCGCACCTAGAGGCACAAGAGTGCGGCAGCCCGGCGGTTCCATCAAGGATTTCCGGGACTTGATCTTCGATTGGAATTGACACTGTCATCGTGACAGTGTCATCATGAGGTCCATGGAAGGTACCTGGACGATCAGCGAGCTGGCGGAGCGCGCCGCCGCGGCGCTTGCCGCGGACGGATCCGCGCAGGTCAGCGGCCGGGTGCGCGACCTGCCCAACGAACGGCTGATCCGCTGGTACACCACGATCGGCCTTGTCGACCCGCCCCTCGGGCGACGCGGCCGCACCGCGCTGTACGGCCCGCGCCACCTCCTGCAACTCGTCGCCGTGAAGCGCCGCCAGGCCACGGGGCGCTCGATCGCCGAGATCCAACTCGAACTCGCCGCCGCCACCGACGCGACCCTCGAACAAGTCGCCGCCCTCCCACTCCCCGCTCCGACACCCCCGACGACCCAAACAAGCCCACCCGACGCCGCAAGCACCGCCGCAAGTACCGCCTCCAAGCCGGGCGCCCCCGGAGCGAGCACCACCGGAACAAACACGGACGGAGCGGGCACCACCGAAACGGGTATCGCCGGAGCAGGCGTCCCCGGACCAAGCGCCACTGGAACGGGCGCGGACGGATCGGGCGCGGACGGATCGGGCGCCCCGGGCACGGGCATCGCCGGAGCGGGCGCCGCCGGAATGGACATCGCCGCCTCAGCGGGCGCCATCGACCTATCGGGCACCGACCATGCGGACGTCGCCGACCGGACGGGGGCCCACGGAGCAGGCGCGGCGGAACCGTCGGGGCCGTCGGACGCAGGAGTCGGGGACGAATCCGCCCGTACCGCCTTCTGGAGCACGCGGCCTGACGTGTCCTACTCCGACGTGTCCTACTCCGAGGCCGCCATGGCCGATGACTACGGCAAGCCGGACGCCTCCGCCGAGGCTCGTCCCTCCGTCGTTCAGGGGGTCCGGCTCACGCCCGACCTCACGCTTCTGCTCGACGTCCCCGCCCTGGACGGTGATGACCTCGCCGCCATCGAGACCGCCGCACGCCCGCTGCTCGACGAGCTGCGGCGGCGCGGTCTGCTCTCCCCCGCAGCAACAAGCCCCGCGTTCCTGCCCGCCGACTCTTCCCGGAGGTCCCAGTGACCGTGCGCATACTGCCGCTACCCGACACCGAGCCCCCGGCCACCGACCGCGGGATCGGAGCGCTCACCACCGACAAGGGCAACCTGCCGCTCGACTCCGTCGACGTGCATGCCTCGATCACCGGGCTCGCCGCCGGCATCGAGGTCGTCCAGGGCTTCCGCAACCCCTTCGACATGCCTCTGGAGGCCACCTACATCTTTCCGCTGCCCGACCGCGCCGCAGTCACCGCGCTGCGCATGGAGGCCGCCGACCGGGTCATCGAGGGGACGCTGAAGGAGCGCGGCCGTGCCCGGCAGGACTACGACGCCGCCATCGCCGCCGGGCAACGCGCCGCGATCGCCGAGGAGGACCGCCCGGACGTCTTCACCATGCGGGTCGGCAACATCCTTCCCGGTGAACGCGTCACGATCAGGCTGACGCTCAACCAGCCCCTACCGCACGAGTCGTCCTCCAGCGCGACGTTCCGTTTCCCGCTCGTCGTCGCACCCCGCTACATTCCGGGCGCGCCGCTGGACGGTGAACGCGCCGGATCCGGCGTCGCCGACGACACCGATGCCGCGCCGGACGCGTCCCGGATCAGCCCGCCCGTCCTGCTGCCAGGATTCCCCAACCCGGTACGGCTGGCGGTCACGGTCGACATCGACCCTGCCGGGCTGCCGCTGACCCAGATCCGCTCGGCACTGCACGTTGTGGCCGAAGAAGGCGACGGCGAACGCACCACCGTCCGGCTGCGGCCGGGAGAACGCCTCGACCGCGACTTCATCCTGCGTCTGGATTACGCCCCGCATGAGAGCGCGGCGCTGTCCCTGGTCCCGGACGAGTCCGGCGAGGAGGGGACGTTCAGCCTGACCGTGCTGCCCTCCGGTGAGGCCCGGCCGAGCCCGCGCGACGTGGTGCTGGTCCTCGACCGTTCCGGCAGCATGCAGGGCTGGAAGATGGTCGCCGCCCGCCGCGCCGCCGCCCGCATCGTCGACACGCTCCGCTCCGAGGACAGATTCGCCGTCCTGTCCTTCGACACCGTCATCGAACGTCCCCGCGACCTCGGCACCGGACTGGCCGACGGCACCGACCGCAACCGGTTCCGCGCGGTCGAGCATCTGGCGGCGCTGAACGCCCGCGGCGGGACCGAGATGCTCGGCCCGCTCGACGAGGGCTGCCGCCTGCTCGCCGACTCCGCGCGCGACCGGGTGCTGGTCCTCATCACCGACGGCCAGATCGGCAACGAGGACCAGATCCTCGCCCGGCTGGATCCCCACCTGCGCGGTGTCCGCGTCCACACGGTCGGCATCGACCGGGCCGTCAACGCGGGGTTCCTGAACCGTCTCGCCGCCCTCGGCCAGGGTCGCTGCGAGCTGGTCGAATCCGAGGACCGTCTCGACGAGGCGATGGAGCACATTCACCACCGGATCGCCGCGCCGCTCGCGACCGGGCTCACCCTCCACTCCGACGACCTGGAACTCGTCCCCGACTCGGTAGCCCCCAGCCGGCTCGGTGCGCTGTTCCCCGGCGTACCGCTGGTGGTCGCGGGGCGTTTCCGCGGCGCCCCCGCCGGCTCGCTGTCGATCCGCGGCACCGGATCCACCGGGACCGCGTGGGAACAGCACGCCACGGGCAGCGTCACCAACGACCCTGCCACCACATCCATCTGGGCCCGCGCGCACCTCCGCGACCTGGAAGACCGCTACACGGTCGGCGGCCCCGACGACCTGGAACAACGCATAGTGAACACGTCCCTCCGCTTCGGCGTCCTTTGCCGTTTCACGGCGTTCGTGGCCGTGGACAGCCGCGTGGTCACCGAAGGCGGCACCCCGCACCAGGTCGTCCAGCCGGTGGAGACACCCAGCGGCTGGGCCCAGCCCACCGCCGCCCCGAGAATGATGGCCGCCGCCTACTCGGCCGCGGCGGATAGCCTGTCGGCGGAGCGCGGCGCACCCCCTGGGAG
>NZ_SMKK01000223.1 GCF_004348425.1 Actinomadura sp. 7K507 | reverse complement strand
TCGCAGGTCTGCTCGGCCTCGCCATCGTTGACCAGACGGTCCAGGGCGTTGGCCACCGCACCGGCCGAGTGCCCGATCACCTTGCCGATCTCGTGGGGGGTGAACTCGCTACCGGGGTAGCCGGTCAGGTGGTCGGCCACCTTGCGGCGCAGTTCCCCGGGCTGGGACCGGGCCCGGCCCGAGGCGGTACGGCGACGGCCGCCCACCGCGGCGCGGACCAGGCGGCGCGCCTTGCCCGACCCGGTGTACACCGCCTCCACCGACGTCCGCGCGGCGTCGCGGTCACCGGCAGCCAGCGCCGCCGTCACCGCCTCCATCGCCTGGCGCAGCTCGGTCAGCGCCTCGTTCGCCTCCTCCACCGCGGCGGCCTCCATCCCCTCTTCCTCGGCCGACTCTTCCTCGGCCGACTCTTCCTCGGCCGACTCCTCCTGGTCGGCCGAGTCCGGCTCGGCGTCGACGGTGGACGCGGCCTCGTCCGGCTGGGACTCGGGCGCCTCCTGTTCACCGGCCTCGGCTCCGCCGTCGGCGGGGGCGGTGTCCACGAGCACCGTGTCGGCTTCCGGGGGGTCGGCTTCCGGGATGGCCGGGGGGTCGTCCTGCTGGTGCTCCTCGTGTGCGATGGGGGCGGGGTGCCAGGTGTCAGCGGCGCGCTTGCCGCCGGTGCGGCCGCCCGCCGTGCGCACCGCCAGCTCCTGGGTTTCCAGCTCCAGCAGCGCCTTGCGGGCGGTGTTCTTGGACACCCCGGCCGCCCGCGCGATCGCGGCGACCGTGCTGCCCGGGTCGGCCGTAAGCGCGGCCACGACGGCCGCTGCCGGGCCGTCGTTGCGGCGGTCGGTACCGGTACCGGACGCGCCGTCCTCGGGCGCCGTGCGGCCGCCGTGGGCCATTTCGGCACCGGCCAGGGCGGTGGTGTTTTCCTGCGCCATCATTCGGCTCCTTCCCTACCGGGGGCGCAACCATTTCCTGATGCCGTTCCCCTTTGGTGTTCGGACCTCGACCATCGCTCTGCCCTAACGGCCTCGCAATAGAATTTCGCGGGATTCTCGGTAACCCAAACGGCTGGACACCCTAACCCGCCACCCTCGGGACGATCACGCTCTCTATCTCGACAAACGCCGACCAGTCAAGTCCCGCGCCGGCAGAGAAGGTGTCGATTTCCAGTCCTGCCCTTCACGGCTGGGCCGCCTTACCTTGGGGCTGACGCAACTCACCACAGAAACTTGCCGAATCGTCTTGACTTGCCCACGGAACGAGGTTCGATCGACCCATACCCCGAAACGGCGAAGCCAGCAGCAGAAAAAGCATCACGACGCGAAAGGAGCGAAGCAATGAGTAACGAAAAACATACAGACCGGCAGTCGCGGGCCAAAGTGACACACAACCACGTGGTAGAGCCGTTCAGCCCATTGCGGCCGCGCGGCCAGTGCCCGCGCTGTGATGCACGGCGCGCCGACCGCGCCGCACGCGGGCTGGTCGATCACACTCACGAGCCATTGCCGTTCGGGCGTCGGCTGCCCTACGGGCAGTGCCCACGGTGTGATCAGTTGCACGAGGGCGCGCCACCACGCCGCACCAATCACCGCAGCGCCCGGGATACGCGACCGCAGCGGCAGCACGAGGAGATACGCGCGCATTTCGCGCCCGGCGGCCCACATGACCGCGGACTATGCGGCCCGGTATGCACCGCCTTCGACTGGTGACCATTGGACACACGGCGAAGGCGGGCTGCCGCCGCCCGCCAAGGTGCCTGGCCCGGCCCGCTAACGCGCGGGCAGGCCGGGAAGATCGAGGTGGCTCCCAGGAGGCCAGGGCGCCCGGGGCCGTGCCCTGCCCGAGGGCATCACCCGGACGCCTGCATCGGCGCCCCCGCCCGCGCCTTCAAGCCAGCCAGCCGCACGTCTCCCCGTCGACATAGCGGGCGCCGCAGCACCAGCAGCGGGTGTCGGTGTCACCGATCGGGGTCACGGTGCCGCAATCGGCATCCGGGCAATATTTGAGGCACTCCACATCTTGGCAAGGCATCAGCTCGAAGACCCGATCGCCGATCTGCTCGCACATTCCACGGCCGCCCGCGACCTTGATCAGCGCGTCATGGTGTTCGGCCGAACGGTCACCCTTCCTGCAGGTGCACAGCTGCTCGGCGCACCCCTCGGCGTATGTCGCATCGCAATCTTCGGGGTCATCGCAGGTCTGCGCCCAATCGGCCAGCAGATGCGCCAGGACGTCCAGCGCCATCTCACCGTCATCAACGGTGACCGGTTCGGCTTCGGGCAGGTACCCGGCGTCGGACTCGGTGATGTGCCAGTGCCGTACCGCCGGAATCGGGATGTCCGGCTGCGCGGGTGTGGTCAGCGATGTCGAGATCATTTCAGCTCCTTCCGGTACTCGGCGTACCGGTCATCAGCGAACGCGGTCAGCAGCTCGGCGAGGAAGGACGCCGGGTAGACCTCGGCGCCCGGGTCGAGGGCGGGCAAGTCCTGCCGCGTGGTGATCACGAACGCGCCCGGGTAATCCCGTTCCGCGCGGCCCTGCGGCACGACCCGCACAACGGCGCCGTCGTAGATCATGTACACATTTCCCGGTGCCGCGCGGAACGCCTCCACGTCAGCCGCGGTCACCACAAATTCCGAGACCATTAACAATCCCCCTTTCGGCACGGGGAACGGGAATCGCGATTTCGGGGCGTTTTCCCCGAGGTGAAATCCCGTATTCGTTGATTCACCACGACGTTCGCTCTGCGGCACCCCCGGGTCAAGGGGGTTATCGCGTCTTTTTCCCAGCCGTTAACGGCTGGAGTCCCTTACCTAGGTGACATGTCGGCCAGCTGGTAAATCACACCCAATTCGGGGTTGACTTCACCGGCACACGAGATTCAATAGGTATAGCGACAACAAACGGCGGGCACCCCGGGAAAACGAAACCAGGGTCCGCAAAAGAAATGGAGGGATCATGAATCCGTTGCCGGACGGCGAAACCTGGTACGACACGGAACTGCCCGCACACAAACTGGCGGTCGGCATGCCGATCTACCACGAAGACGACCCCTACGTCACCGTCACCGCGCTGATCTTCGACGAAGACCGGCACCGGGTGATCGCACAAACCCGCGGCGATGACGACGGCCGCAAGCGGGTCTACGACCTCGCCTATGACACCGAGGTATACGCCGGGATCATCACGCAGTACGGCATCGCGCGGCCCGATCACCGTGACGTCATGCCCGTACACACCAAACACGGCACCCAGGCACGGCGAATGGCGCTCAGCTACATCGCCCGGCGCGGCGGGCGCCTCATGGCGCGCCCCGTGATCCCCAACACCACCAGCGAAACCGGCGCCCTACCGGCAGGCGAATTCATGCCCGCATCATGATCACGGCCGCGCGGCCCTCGGGCACGAGCTCACCGACCGGCCCGGGGCCCGCCCCGCCGCCGCGGGCCTCACCGGGCCCGAGGTCGCCCTCGGGCCCGGTGGTGGCCGGCTTCATTCCCAGGACGCGCAGGGAACACCACTGGCAACCAGGCTGGCAACTCCGCACGCTATCCCGCCCTCATCACTTCACCACCCACCAAGATCGACCTAAACCTACACACCCTCGACAGACCACTCCCTAGTGAGTCGGGAGAGCCATAGGCGGCCCCAATACGGCCCCTACGTGCGGCTATTCCGTGGGTGATCATGCCGATCTGGCCGGTACCCCCATCGGCAACATCATCTGCGCCTGCGGTCCCGCACGCGCCTAGATTGCTTCTGACCTCTGCCAACAGACGTGAACCACGGTAGTGGTGTCAAACGGTCCATGAGCACGCCGAACCCGGGACGGCAAGCGGTGGTGAAGGAACTGCCCAGGCGTGCGATCCTGCCTAAATCGTCCCTTACCTGCTCGTTACGATCGCGGGCTGCTCGGCGAGTTCAGCACACCCGAACAGCTCAACCACGAGGTCTGGAAGGCGATCGAACACGACATCGCGGCCCTATATCCGGATACCGAGTCCGCATCACGTCCAGGTCCGACCGCCGTCGACTTCCGTGTTCAGCCGCACCAGGAACGTGAGTTGTCAGGCCACAGTTCAAAGGGGAAGCCTCGTTACAGGACCAGGCACTGGGTTGATGTCACCAACACCGGTGGCCGTGACGCCGAAGAGGTCACCTTCGCCAGCGCCAACGAGGACAGCACGATGATCGTGGGTCGGCCCGAATAGCCCCACGACGATCCACTCAGAACAATCCCGGCGCGTCAACATCGCACGCCTGAACGGATCGGGCGACCCAGTTCTGCGTATCCGATGGACCGAGGACGGCGAGCAGAAAGAACGCGACTTCCACGTAGGGTAAGTCATCGGCTCTATCGTCCCCCATTGGCCTTCTTGCCTTTCCCCGCAGGATGGGAGTAGGCGGTTATCGGTCCCAGACCTTGATGCGTTGGGTTCCTTTGATGGGTTTGTCGTCGGGGCCGGCCAGGTAGGGGCTGATCCAGCGGCGTTCGACGCGGGCGCGGCCCGGGCCGACGTGGTAGCGGCGCCAGTGGCCTTCGACCCACCACTGCACCGAGTACTCCCGCCCGTTGCGCCCCTCGGGCGGCTGCACGGGGGTGCGTTGCGGCCGTCGTACGTGGACCAGGCGTACCTGACCATCTGGGCGACCAGCGCGTTGCAGTCGACGCCGCGCTGGCCGGGGCGCGCGTTCGGTTCGGTGGGCGGCCAACGGTTGCTGCATGAGGAGGCAGGCGGCGATCGCGGTCTGGCCCCAGGAACTGGTGAGATCGTCGTCGCTGGGGACATCTTCGGGTTGCCCGAGTGCCCAGATGAGTTCGTTGTCGGGCATGACCGGGCCGACTTGCCGCAGCCGGGTCACCTCGGTGTCGGCGACGCGGGCGAAGCGGCGGGTGTGGGCGTCGACGAATCCGTGTGGGTCGCTGTAGAAGGTGAACCACGCGGCCTTCTGCTGGGCCCAGTCCGCTCCTACCGGTACCTCGTAGTCCCCTTCGCGTGCCAGCAGGGGCGGGGTGACGGTGCCCCAACTGACGGCGACGATCTCCAGGTCGATGCCGGCTGAGGAGACGGTCGCCATCGGTTTCTCGAACACCAGGAACCCGGTGGAACTGGGCAGGTCGTGTTCGTGTAGTTCTACGTGGGTGAGTTGGCGGCCGGCGTGGCGGGCCAGATCGGTCATCTCACCGCTGACCCAGTACAGCTCCCCGCACACGCGGCGGTGCTCGTCAGCCGCCAACTGGGCGGCCGAGTCGGGGAGCGGGCCGGGACGGCGGATCTGCTGGCTGCCCGCGAGCAGCATCTCCAGATAGAACGCGCCGCCGCGTTCAGCCAGCCAGGCGGCCAGTCTGCCTCGCAGCTCAGGGACGCGCCGGGCGTCCGGACACCGCCAGCGCGGCCCTGGCTCCCGCCCTTGCGCATCTTGAGCCCTAGTCATGCGGGTGGACGCCGATGGCGGCCAGCGCCCGCCGGTAGAACCGGGCGCGGCGCCGCTGGTCATGGTCGGAGAGGTGGTTTGCGCGGGTGTCGAGCAAATGGGCTGCTTGAGCCCAGGCTTGTGCGGCCTGCCGGGAGGGGCCGTGGCCTTCCAGTAGTTCGGCTCGGTGGACCAGCGCGGTGATCGCCTCGTCTGGGTCGCCGAGGCGGGCGCAGGCGTCAGCGAGGACGGCCAGCGCTTGTGCCGTGGCCCGGTCCGTCCCCGGCCTGCCAGGGGTGCGCGCGTCATCGGCAGGAGCGTCGGCCTTACCACCGAGGTGGTCGGTGTCGGCGCCCTGCAGGGCTTCGCGGGCGTGGGCGGCGGCCTGCTCGGGGTGGTCGAGGAGGAGTTCGGCCTCGGCCAGATCGGCCAGCGCCTGGGTGGTACCGCCGAGCAGCGCCGTGCGGGTCAGCTGCTGGGTCAGCAGGTTGCGGGCGCGCTCGGCCTGGGCCGGGCGCACCCGCAGTAGCAGGGCGGCGCACCGGGTGCGCAGGTCGATGGCGGCCCGCAGATTCTCGTCGTTCTCCAGCAACTGCAGCGCCCGGTCGGCCCAGTGCGCGGCCTCCTCCAGATCCCCGAGGGCCTCAGTGGCCTGGACCGTGTGCTGGTAGGCCAACAGCCGGGCAGCCGGGTGCCCGGAGTGCTCAGCCAGACGCACCAGGCGGGCGCAGGTCTGACGGGCCAGCAGCAGTTCACCGGCATCGCTGAACGCTTCCGCCAGCCCGCCGCCGATCTGCACCGCCGCCTCGGTGGCCCGCACGTCGTTCTGGTCGGCGGCTGTTGCCGCGACCGTGAAGGCGGCCTGGGCGGTGCGGGCGGCGCGCTGGGCGTGGCCGCCTCGGCGGTGGCAGCGGGCGAGCGCGACCTGCGCGGTGGCCCACCGCTCCCAGCCGATCTGCGGTGGCGGACTGCCGGACAGCGTCCCCGGCCCGGAGCCCTGGCCGTGTGCGGGCCGTGGACGCAGAACGGCGGATCCTGGTGAGTCGGCTGTCTCGTCCACCTGCGCCACCCGCACGTCCGGCAGCCGGTCGAGCATGGTGATCGCCTCGCCGAACCGGCCACGGGACTCCAACGCCAGCGCGGCGGTGCAGACCACCTCGGCGTGCAGCTCCGGCAGAGCGCGCAGATCGTGGCTGGCCACCAGGTCGATCAGTTCCGGTAGGGCCTGCTGAGGGTGTCCGGCGTACAGCGCACGGCGGGCGGTGCTGTGTCGGGTGTTCAGATCGTTCAGGGTGGTTTCGGTGATCCCGTGGCGCAGGTAGTCCGTCGAGCAGTCCAGCCGATCGGCGAGTGCGCCGAGGACGGTGGGTGAAGGTGTGCGCCTACCGGACTCGATCAGGGAGATGTAGCTGTCGGACAGATCCCGCCCAGCCAGCTGCGCCTGCGACATGTCACGTTGATGCCGCAACGTCCGGACGCGATCCCCAAGCTGAACGGCAGACCAATGTGGTGTTACGTGCTCGGCCAAGGCTGTGTCCTCCGTGTTTGTGTCAGCACGCCCGCCGGGATCCACAAACAGGACGATCGCCCGCATCACCGCCCCGCCGCAGGGGTCGGGGGCGGCAGCGGTCTATGCCGGGGGATCAGCCCGCGCAGGGGACAGGCACGCCGCCTGCCGACAGCCGTGCCCAGACGGTGTGGCCCGCGACCGGATCCCCCTCGATACCCACGTGGGCGGCCGACGCTGCCACCAACCGCAGGCCGTGGCCATGCTCGGCGAGCATTCCGCGCCCTTCGGCGGTATTGAACGCGGGAACCGAGCGCCCGCCCAGGTCGTGTACGGCGATACACAGATCGTGCCCGCGGCTCAGTTCGACTCCGAACCAGCCGCCGGGCTCTCCCGAGCGGGTGTGGAGCAGCGCATTGCTGACCAACTCGACCGCGATCAACGCGGCGTCATCGGCCCCTTCGATGTCGGCGCATTGTGCCTTCACCCACGAACGGACCTGGCCGACTTGATCGAGCCGTCCGGGGTAGACCCGCCGCCAGATCATGCGGCCTTTTGCCTGGAGCCATGCATCGGCCAGAACAGCGAGATGAGTTCCAGAGTGCGGGGTGCGCTCGCCTGATGCTGTCATTGTCAACCGCCTCCTGTTTCCCGGGCGGTGCCATGCGGGCGTGCATTTGTTTGTGGACGGCACCGCATGTGGCATCGAGCGCCGACTTGTCAGCCACCGTCAAGTCACGTCGACCGGTTCCCCATTCTGCTGGCGTGTGAAGACCCCGACCGAAGTGAACCGTCCGAACTCGTAGCTTTGATCTCGGACTGACTCCTGAATTCGCCTGCTGGCCATGAAGCGCCGCGTTTTGATCATTCGCCCGAAATGTGCATTACCGACTTCGGTGCTGGAATCCGGTAGCCGATGCCAGATACCAGAACCGGGGAGGAAGTTCAGGACGCAGCCAGTGCTTCCACGACCGGCGCGAAAGCGTGCACGTGGGCGCGGTCGATCAGGAGGTAGCTGAGTCCAAGGGAGCTGTTGACGTGCCCGGATGACGTCGCAGATCTCCGCGACTTCACCGGCCAGGACGAGAGGGAGTCGGCGAGCCGGTGGCGGGGGAGGGGAAGCTTGCTGGCGATGCGGTCGAGGTAGACGCTCTTATCGCGTCCGACGTGCAGGAAGAACACTTGAGTGGAGATGTGCGTGGTCGGCCACCGGGGTCCGGCGTGCTGCTGGACCCATTGGGATTTGCGGTGGAAGGCTTCCAGGGACGCCTCGGGGGAATGGTGCGCGCCGGGCCGTCCGGAACGCAGGCTGGGCAGAATGCTGATGTCATCGGCGTGCTGGGCGGCCAGTGCCAGGACGCGTGACGAGCCTCCGCCCATAATGGGCCGGGGCGTGCTCTGCAACGGTGACCACCCACCGTGCTCGCAACAGCAAGCACCCACCGTCAAACGATCTTGAGTAGCCAGCACCCTCGTCAACCAACCCACTCACACCAAACCACCCACAAATCAGACCCATGACCTGCAACTTCAAATCAGAAATCGCTCGGGGCCATGTGGGCTGCATCATGTGAACTGCGTCGCACTCACGCCCAGCAGCTTGCCGCTCGAGCGTTGACAGCGCGGCCAATCAACCGGTCCTGGCCACCCCACTTCGCGGCCGCGCCGAAGACCGACACTACAGGCAAGCCGCCCACTTGGCCTGACAGGAGAAGAGCCGTAAATAGCCTTACCACCCGAACCCTCCAAGCCCCGGAGGTTCAGGTGGCGGAGGTTCAGGCAGCTCCGGCAGTTCGGGCTCCTTCAACTTGCGCCACTGCTTTTCCACCCAACTCAGCTCTTCAGGATCAAAAAGCTCCGGATCAACGAGCTCCGGATCAACGAGCTCCGGATTAACGAGCTCCGGATTAACGAGCTCCGGCTTCGATACATCATCCAGTGCCGCCTTGATCCGCTCAGCCTCGGCAGCCGTCCCCGGGCTGTCGACGAGATCGTGAGCCAGCTTCGCCATAGGAGCGATCACCGCCAGATCCACCGCAGCGAACATCCCCACAAAGACGACCCCGAGCCCGCCAGCCACGACCGCGTCCAACGCCTGCTGACACGTCGGTGCCCGAACCACATCCACCACGACCTCGGCCAGAGTGAACGCCTCTCGCGCCGCCTCCGGCATCATCAGCTTGACCTCACCCAACACCGCATCCCCCGCCGGGCTCCGCGAAGCCTCGCCCAGCCCACCAACGCCCACCGGTTCGTCCAACACGCGCACACGGCGGTGAGGGCCGACCTCCATGGCTACCGCCACGATCAACACCGAGTCGTCCTCACCAGGGACGTAATACACACGCCACGTCGGCTCACAGACCGGGCCCATGACACCACTATGCGCGCTTCCGTCAGGGACACCCACCCTGGAGAGCCGCCGCGTACGAACACGACGGAACCCACCCTGGCAAGCGATCTATCCCCTCCCGGGGAAACGATCTTCCTGACCCCAGTTTCCACCCAGTTCAGGGGTACTTGTGATCACCCCCGGTCCCCGACATCGTCGTGCGAGTGCTGAGCGAGGCCCTGGGGCAACCGCTGGACTTCCACCAGGTCTGGCCAGAGCGCGCGGCCCGCCGCCGGAGCTACCTCACCGCCGACGAGGGCCTGGACGTACCGTGGACGCACCAGGGCCTGCTGCGCCTACTGGAGGGATGGCCGCACACCATGCTGGCACGACGCGCCTTCATCGCCCTGTCCGGTGCCGCTGTGACGGCGTCCGCCTGGCAATGGATGGACGCCCCCACCCCCACCACGATCGCCCGCACCGCAGCCGCGGGCGGGCGGGTATCGGCAGAAACCCTCACCGTCATCGACACCATCGTCGCCGCCGCACAACAGATGGACGACCAGCACGGCGCCGCCGGCGCCGGCTTCGTCAGCGACCAGTTCTCCTGCGTCTCCCGGCTACTGCGCCAGGCCAGCTACGACACCACGGCCGGGCGGCGGCTGTGCGCCGCGCTCGCCCAACTCGCCCAGACCGCCGGCTTCATGGCTTATGAGAACCGTCAAGACGGCGCCGCCCAGCGCTGGTACCTGACCGCCCTGCACGGCGCCCACAGCGCCGGCGACCATGTCCTGGCGGCCAGCATCCTGGCGTTGATGAGCAACCAACAAGCCGATATCCCGGGCCAGACCAACCAGGCGCTCCCAACTATCCGCTGCCGCCCAGAAGGCCGCCACCCGCGCACCGGCGGCCGTACAGGCCCTCATCGCCGCCCGTAGCAGCTTGGCCTACGCCGCCGCCGGCGACCTGAGTGGCTTCCAGCGCATCCGAGACCAGAGCCAGCAGGCCCTCGACCACGCCGACTCCCACCACGACCCCGCGCCCCGATGGGCCCGCTACGTCACCCGCACCGAACTCGACGCCATCACCGGCCGCGGCATGGTCACCCTGGCCCAACACCTCACCGGCCGCCACCAGCAAAGACTCCTGACCAACGCCACCACGCTGCTGCACGACCGCGCCCTCACCCCCACCTCCACCTACCAGCGCTCCACACTGCGGCATCTCACCTGGCTCGGCCTCGCCCACGCCCATGCCGGAGACCTCGACCAGGCCGGCCGCGCGGCTCGTGCCGCCGCGCGGCAAGCACCGCAGATCACCTCGCCGCGCTGCCGACACCTGATCAACGATCTCCGCGACACCCTGGCCGCGCATGCCCCGCGCACGCCCGCCATCCGCTCCGTGCTCGATGACCTGAACCACAACATCCCTGTGGCCGGAGGAAACGGCTCCAGTACGGCCTATTGAACTGGCCAACTCCGGCCTGAGCACCACCAAAACCGGCTCAGCCTTGGGGCCCATCCGAAAGCCGAACAAACGCCGCTTTGGGAAGGACATTTGGCGGACTTTGGCCCTAACCTCGTAAGTGCACTCCCGTCTCCACCGGAATATATGGACTAATGGCGCAGGAGTTCGATTACCTGCTCAATCGCTTCGGTAGGCCAGCTGATCGATACCCAGCCTTCGGCCCTTGCCCGGTTTGATCGGACGGCCTCAACGCCGTCAAGAACGGCTAGCAGGACGGGTGCTGCATCCTCCCGGACGGTAACCCAGGCCCGGCCGGCGTTGAGCCGGGCCAGCCGGTCAACCTGGTCCGGTTCCGCACCGGTGCTTCCCGCAAGCGTTGCTTCACCGCCGTCTTGGCAGCTCAGGAGTGTCGCGTAGCCGAGCTGCCATAGCCGGGTGATCACGGGCACCATCAACTCATCGATCTCGACTGGTTCGCCGTCCGGGGTCGTCATGGTTTGAGACGGATGATGCTGGCGCAAGGACTCGCCCCCTTCGGATGCGGGCAGTTTTATCCTTCACCCTTCAGTGAGTTTCCTTCTAGTGGCCGCGCAGATACAACGCGGTGGACTTACTGCCCGCCGTTGGCGGCACGGATAGCATGGATAGCGTTTCTGCGGTCCCCGGCGTGGGAGGGGCTGTACGGTCAACTTGACACTCCCGATCATCGGCCTGCGGCTGTTTGACCGAATGTGATCTCGGCCCAGACGGGGCGGTGGTCGGAAAGGTGGTCGCCACCGAATTCGACGCCGTACCCGGTGATCCACTCGGCGGGCAGCGTCGTGTGAATTCGGTCGCAGCGGTAGGCGAGTTTGTCGTCGCCGTGTCCCACGGTCGGGGTTGGGTCCTGGTGGCCGATGTGGTGGAAGCCGGCGGCGGCGAGTTCCTTGGCGGGTGCGAGGTCGAGTTTCTTGGTGACCTTGTTCGGGTCGAGTCCGGAGGTGTCGGGGGTGTCGCCGATCGCCCTGGCGTTGGTGTCGGCCATGTAGACGACGTCCAGGCGCCGGTGGACGGTGATCATTTCGGCTTCGGCTTTGCGGGTGGTGGGAGAGCTGGGGGCTGAGTGGCCGTTCAGGATGTGCACGGGCCTGGGGTGCCCGTTGATCTGGAGAGTGAGGTTGGTGAGGCCATGGACGAACGGCGGCCGGTCAGGTGGGTGACGTCGGTGACGGTGAGGTGGTCGCTGATCCGGACGAAGGTCGCCAGGTCGCAGCCGTAGAAGTTGGAGGGGCCCACGAAGCGCCACGCCATCCCGAGCTCGTCGGCGACGAGGTCGGCCAGGTCAGAGGAGTGCGGGCCCCAAGTGGCCTCTTGCAGTCCGAGCACGTCGAGGCCGAGCCGGGCCAACAGCGTGAGCTGCTCGCGCAGACGCGAATCATTCAGATTGGGCAACCCCGAGTCGTCGACCCGGCCGTGGTCGTCGCGGGCGGCCAAGCCCCCTTCGATTCTTTCTGCGATCTGTGTGTCCGGTCGATGCGATGTCGTGTTGGCGCGGGAGGTCCGTGCGGCACTCACCCTCCGGCCGGTTGATCAGCTTCAGCCACCGCCGCCACGGTCCGGTCTCCGGATCAGTCACGCTAAGCAGCGCACGCCACCGCCGACCCGGTCAAGATCGGCTGTTCGTTGTGCACCGGCCGCAGGGTCGGGGTGGTTCGGGTTTAGGGGAGGCCGAGGCCGCGGGTGGCCAGGCGGGTGAGCCGGGTGACGGTGGTGCCGGTGTCGTCCAGGGGTTGCAGGAGGTGGCTGACGGTGAGGCGGACCAGTGCGTCGGCGGTCGCGGCGATGTCTTCGTCGTCCAGGCCGGGGGCGCGGGCGGTGATGTGCTGGCTGAGGACCTGGCCGGCCAGTGCGATGAGGGGCTGGGAGTCGGTGGTGACCAGGGGCAGGAGGGTGGTGCCGCCGCGGTCGCCGGACAGGATCGTGCGTAGCAGCGGGTTGGTGGCGCCCTGGTCGAGGGTGTAGCGGACGGCGGCCTCGATCGCGGAAGCGACGTCGTCGTGCGCGGCGACGTGTGCGGCGACGCCGTCGATGAAGCGTTCGGCTTCGCGGATGAGCAGGGCTTGGCCGATCTGGTCCTTGGAGGAGAACTCCTTGTAGAGGGTTTGGCGGCTGACGCCGACGGCCGCGGCGACCGCGGTCATGGTGACCGCCGACCAGCCCTGGTCGGTCATCAGGGCGAACGCGGCGTCCAGGGCGTCGCTGCGGAGTTGGTGGCGCACGCGGGTCTGGAAGTCGGCCGGGACGTGAGTGTTCACGCCGCCGACAGTAACAAGCCGGGTGTCCAGTGGCCGGACACCCTCGACCCCCGCCGAGGACATTCCAATCAATGATGTGCGTGGCATTGACAAGTCGTGGCTGATTGTCAAAGGTGGCGGGGTGAGATTCATCGACCGGCTGTGGCGGCGCCACCACGCTCCGCTGGAGACCCCGCGCGTCAGCAGTCCCGCCGCCGCTGCGGGGCGGACCCGGTGGAGGAGGTTCGCCGCGGTCCTGGTTCCGGTCCTGGGTGTGGTCGCGGTGATGGTCGTCGGGGTGCTGCGCGGCGCGCTACCGGTATCGGCCGGGTTGAAGGGCAAGACCAACATCAAACTGACCATCCAGCGGCTGTCCACCAACGCCGGCGGGTCCTTCCCCCGGTTCTTCCAGACCCGCGACGGCGACCGGCGCACCGTGGTCGCCCTGGCGCTGCGCGACACCTGGGCCGAGGGCATCTGCGCCTCCGGCAAGGTCTCCAGCCCGCTGGGCTCGCGGGTGCTGCGCATCACCACTCAACCCGGGCAGCGGCTCCAGCTCGATGAACTCCAGCTGGCCCTGGAGTCCATCGATGACGTCGAGGTCGTCGGGGGCGGCATCGCCCTGGGCCGCGGCGGCACCACCCCCGTCAAGGGCCTGGGCGACATCCCCGTCCAGACCGGCCCGCCCGGCACCCTGCCCATCACCGGCACCAACCTCAAACTGCGCATCCACGGCCAGGTCCGCTGGGTCACCGCCAGCGGACTCAAACTCGCCGGGATCGACATGACCATGGGAGGCGACGTCAAAGAATGCTTCTGAACGCCGCGACCCCGCTCACCGGCCGCCTGCGCACCCACTGGCGGCGCTGGCGGTCCTGGCGCCGCAGCCGGCCCTTCTGGGGCGGCCTGCTCACCACCACCGGCGGCGCGGCCATCCTGCTGCTGCCCGCCGACCTGTACACCGTGCTGTCGCTGCCCGGCACCGCGGGCCTGGCCGGGTTCCTGCTCGGCGGCATCATCACCACCACCGGCCTGCTGCTGTGGTACCAGCCCCGCCACCACACCCTGCTCAGCGTCATCATCCTCCTGGCCGCCCTGGCTTCCTTCCTCTACACCAACTTCGGCGGCTTCCTGATCGGCATGCTCCTCGCCCTCACCGGCGGCTCCCTCGCCTTCGCCTGGACCCCCGCCACCGAACCCGCCACCGAACCCGCCACCGGAGACGCCACCCGGCCTTCCACCGGAGACGCCGAGCCGCCCTCCGGTGAGCCTTCCACCCCGCAGCCGCACCACCCGCACACCCCATAGACCCCTGGTCCCGGCGGAGGCGCCCGCCGGGACCAGGTTCACACCACACAGCCCGCCAGGCCCCGCAGACGAACCCGGGGGGGCAGACCGAACCCGGGGGCAGATCGAACCGGGGGCGAACACGCCCGCGACGCGGTTCTGACCGGTACCCCTTGTAGCCGGGGGTGTGCCCCGGCATCCAGCCGCGCGACTGTACGGCTTGCCGGGGTGCTCACACACCGATGACCGCAACAACCCCGGTGTCCGCAAACCCCGGGCAATGGACTGGTTGACAGTCAGAACAGTTGTGTTCTCTTCATTGACATAGAGGGCTTGAGTGTCAAATGGTGGGGGTATGGATGGGATACAGAGTCTGGTCTGGCGCGAACCGCTTCCCCCATCAGATCCACCCCACGCACCCCGATCACTGGCATGGAGGGCGGTCGGCGGCGAGGTCTGGGCGCTGGCCGTGCTGCCCGGCGGCCCGGCCGACCAACCGCAGCCCGGCGCGGTGATGAGCGCGTGCGCGGGGACGCTCATGCACCTGGGGTCGCTGATCGAAGCGCCGCTGCGGCTGCGGGGCATCTGGCTGACCTGGACGCAGTGTCCGGCCGCGGGCCTGCCCTATCTGCTGGTGGCGCGGCTGGCCTCCGTGGAGGCCGGACAGAGCTGGGCACGGCTCACCGCGACCGGCCCGGCGGGGGACTGCGTCTGGGAGGCCATCGGCCAATTCGACGACGGGACCCCCTCATGACATCCCCGAACGGCACGGCCCTGGGCACGGCGACCAGCGATCCGGCCGCCGAGCAGCTGTTCTTCGAGATCTTCCTGACCCCCCGCGACGACCCCTACCCGGCCTACCGGCGGCTGCGCGAGACCGCGCCGGTACTGCTCACCGGTGACGGCACCCTGGTGCTGACCCGGTTCGCCGATTGCGACGCGGCGCTGCGGCACCGCTCGTTCGGCAAGGGCAACGAACTGGCAGGATTCGGACTGCCCGGCGGCGCCGGCGAACAACAGCGCCAGGCCCAAGGGCGGCTCGGGCACAGCATGCTGTTCGCCAACCCGCCCGAACACACCCGGCTGCGCCGCTCGGTCGGATCGGTGTTCACCACCCGGCACATCCAGGACCTGCGGGCCTCCATCGAAGACCGCACCCGCAAACACCTCGGCCAACTCGCCCGCCGGTCCGGCGGCGACTTCGTCGACACCCTCGCCCTGCCGCTGCCGGTCAACGTGATCGCCGACCTGCTCGGCGTCCCCGAAGCCGACCGGATGGTCTTCACCCCGAAAGTCCGCCAGATGGTCGCACTCCTGGAACCCGCCGCCGCCCCCGAGGCCATCACCGCCGCCGCCGCGGCCGAAGCCGACCTCGTCGCCTACTTCACCGACCTCCTCGCCGCCAAACGAGCCGACCCGCACGAAGACCTGCTGTCGCGGATGGCCACCGCACCCGAGCAGACACGCCTGTCGCAACAGGAAATGATCTCCACGTCGCTGCTGCTGTTCGGCGCCGGGTTCGAGACCACCACCAACCTGCTCAGCAACACCCTGCACGCCCTCCTGAACCACCCCGACCAGCAAGCCGCCCTGCGCGCCGACCCCGCCCTCATCCCTACAGCGGTCGAGGAGTTCCTGCGCTACGACTCACCCGTCCAGGTCGACGCCCGCACCGTCCTGCACGACACCGACTTCGCCGGCACCCACCTCAAAGCCGGGCAGGTCATCGTGATGCTCCTCGGAGCGGCCAACCACGACCCCGACCTCGTCGCACAACCCGACAC
>NZ_SMKK01000222.1 GCF_004348425.1 Actinomadura sp. 7K507 | reverse complement strand
GGTATGGGGCTGGCGGCGCACGCGGTCGCGGCCACGCTCGTCCCGGCGGGGCGGACGGCGACACGCGTGGCGGTGGGGGCCGCGGCGATGACGGCATGGGACGCGTTCCTGGACCCGCAGATGACGCGGCAGGACCTGTGGAGGTGGACGGACGGCGGGGCGTACCGGGGCGTGCCCGCCGGCAACTTCGCCGGGTGGCTCGCGGTGTCGGCGCTGCTGATGGGGGCCGTGGAACCGATCGCGGGCTGGGAGCGCGACGCGCCGGGAGGGCTGGTGGCGCTCTACGGCGTGATGGCGGGGATGGAGACGCTGGCGTTCGCGGCGGTGTTCGATCCGCCCGACCGGCTCGTCGCGGCGGCCGGTGGGACGGCGATGGGGGTGTTCGCGGTCCCGGCGGCGGTGGCTGCGGTCAGGCGGCGGACGGGCCCGCGGCGTGCGGCGAGGCCGATGTGGAGGCGCGCATGGCAGAGGTGATCGTGGTCGGTGGCGGCGTCGGCGGGATGGTCGCCGCGCTGCTGCTGGCGCGGGGAGGCCACCGGGTCCGGTTGCACGAGAGGCTGGGGCGGCTGGGCGGCAAGCTCGCGGAGCGTGAACGGGACGGGTTCACGTTCTCGCTCGGCCCGTCGCTGCTCACCCTGCCCGGCCTCTTCCGGGAGCTGGGGGTCGAGCGCGAGCCCGTCGTGCTGGACGAGCTGTGCAGGTACCGGTTCGCCGACGGGTCGCGCCTGCGCGCCTTCCGCGAACCCGAGCGGATGGAAGGGGAGGTCGACCGGCTCGCTCCCGGTCAGGGCGCCGCCTGGCGGGCCTTCTACGGCTGGGCGCAGGGCTGCCTGGCGGCCTCCCAGCGGAGCTTCTTCGCAGGTCCTGTGGGACGTCCGCCGGATGGAGCCCGGCCCGGGGATCTGCTGGCGGTCGCGCCGGGACGGACCCTGCACGGGCTGGCGCGGCGCTTCTTCACCGACCGTAGGTTGCGGCAGTACGTCGGGCGGTACGCCACGTACGCCGGGTCGAACCCGTACCGGGCGCCGGCCGCGCTGGGATGCGTCCCGGCGATCGAGCACGGGGACGGCGGATGGTACGTGCCGGGCGGTCTCGCCCGCCTCGCCGATGATCTGGCGGAGCTGCTGGCCGCGGCGGGGGTGGAGGTCCGCACCGGAAGCGAGGTCGCCCGCGTCTCGGCGGACGGCGAGTCGGTCGGCGGCGTGGTCCTGGCGTCCGGTGAGCGGGAGGCGGCGGACGCGGTGGTCGTCAACGCCGACGCCGCCGGGCTGTACGGGCGGTTGCTCCCCGACCGGCGGCGGGTGCGCAGGATGGCCCGCCTGGGGCCGTCGTCGTCGGCGCTGCTGATCCTGGCCGGCGTCGATGGCCGCACCGAGGGGCTGCCGCATCATTCGGTGCTGTTCTCGGCCGATTACCGCCGGGAGTTCGGCGACATCTTCCACCGGCGCGAGCCGCCGCGGGACCCGACCGTCCACATCGGCTGCTCGGCGGTGGACGACCCGTCCCAGGCGCCGCCGGGCGCGGAGAACCAGGTGATGCTGGTGAACGTCCCGGCCGGGGATCCCGGACGGTGGCCCATGACGCCGGAGGCCTATGCGGACCTGGTGCTGGAGCGGCTCGCGCAGCGCGGGCACGACCTGGCCGGACGGCTGCGGTTCGTGGAGCTGTTCACGCCCGCGGACCTGCGCGAGCGGTACGGCGCGCCGGGCGGCGCGATCTACGGCACCGCCTACGGCGGCCCGACGGCGCCGCTGCGCAGGCCCGGCAACCGGGGACCCCGGCGGGGCCTGTACCTGGTGGGCGGGTCGGTGCATCCGGGCGGTGGGCTGCCGCTGGTCGCGATGGGCGGCCGCATCGTCGCGTCCCTGGTGGAGCGGGACTTTCCCGTCGCCGGTGCGTCGAGGCCGAGCCGCGAAGGGAGCCGGTGGTGAGGGCGCAGGCCGTGAGGGAGCCGGTCGTGAAGGAGCCGGTCGTGAGGGTGCTGGTCGTGAGGGTGCTGGCCGTGGCCCAGTCGGCGGCGGCGCTGGTGGTGGCGGCGCGGCTGGCGCGGGGACGGGACCGTCCGCCGCCGCTCGCCGCGAACTCCGGGGAGGTGGAGCCGGTCTCGGTGGTGATCCCCGCCCGCGACGAGGAGGACCGGATCGAGGCGTGCCTGGCGCCGCTGCGGGCCGATCCGGCGGTGCGGGAGGTCATCGTCGTGGACGACCGATCCCGCGACGGCACGGCCAAGCTGGCCGCCCGGTCGGGCGCGACCGTCGTCGCGGGCGCCCCGTCGCCGCCGGGTTGGGTGGGAAAGCAGTGGGCGCTGCGGCAGGGCGTGGAGGCGGCGGCCGGGCCCGTGGTGGTGCTGCTGGACGCCGACACCCGTCCCAAGGCCGGGTTGTGCGCGGCGCTCGCGGAACTGCTGGACGCCTGGGACCTGGTCAGCGCCGGTCCCCGGTTCGTCACCGGCGGCGTCGCCGAGCAGGCGTTGCACGCCTCGCTGCTGACCACGCTGGTCTACCGGTTCGGGCCGATCGGCCCGGCGGCGAAGTCGCCCGGCCGTGTCCTGGTCAACGGCCAGTGCATGGCCTTCCGCAAGTCCGCGATGGTGGAGGCGGACGCGTTCGGCCGCGTGCGCCGCCATCTCACCGACGACGTCGCCCTGGGCAGGCTGCTCGCGCGGGACGGCTGGAAGGTCGCCTTCGTCGACGCGGGCGCGCTGCTGGAGGTCGACATGCACGCCTCCGCCGCCGACGTGTGGCGCCAGTGGGGACGCTCCATCGCGCTGCGGGACGTCACCACGCCCGGCCGCCTCGCCGGTGATCTGGCGGTGGTGTGGCTGGCCGCGGCGCTGCCGGTCCTGCGGCTGGTCGCCGGGCGTCCGAAGCCGCTCGATCTGGCTCTGCTGGGACAGCGGCTCCTGCTGACGGCAGCCCTCTGGGGCAGCTACCGGGAACCGGGGCCGGGCCTGATTCTCTCGCCGCTGCTGGATCCGGCCGCCGCGATCCGGCTGGCACTGTCCGCGCTGCGCCCCGGCCGTACCTGGCGCGGCCGAACCTACGGGCGTGACGCGGTCGGTCTCACCGGGCGGGCGGCTCTTCACGGCGACCAGGACGCCGGTCGGCTCGGTCGGCGAGCGCGGCCTGGCCGAAACGCAGTCCGATGAGGGACATCAGCGCCCCGGTGCCGGCCACGTGCGCGGCCGGAGCGAACAGCAGTTGCAGCGCGGGCAGCGAGAACACCGCGACGCGTGCGCCCCGGGCGAACGAGCGTCCGCCGACGCCGGTCGCGGCCAGCAACCCGAGGCCGAGCCCGAAGGCGGGCGGGCAGATGACCGCGAAGCCGCCGGCGAAGGTCAGGACGCAGCGCCCGCCCTTGCGTCCGGCGAACACCGGCCACGCGTGCCCGGCCATCGCGGCGCCCACCGCCGCGTACACCGGCAGGACGCCGTCCCCCGCCACCGGCCGGAGCGGACCCTTCCGGGCCCGGCCGGCCGCCAGCCCCAGCAGGCCCGCGGCCGTCCCCTTCAGCAGGTCACCGGCGAACACGGGGGCGGCCGACCGTCCGCCCACGCGCTGCATGACGTTCCAGAAGCCGGGGTTGCGGTCGCCGACCGAGCGCGGGTCGAACCCGTGGACGCGTCCGACGAGGACCGCGACCGGTATCGAGCCGAGCAGGTAGCCGCCGATGACGGGCACGAGCAGGGACCTCGCGGCGGCGGGCGGCGGCGATCCTTCGAGCAGCGGTGTCATGGCCTCGTTCCACCTCGTCAGGTATGCGGGTGTGGACGCCATGCGGTACATGGCGTTCGACCGGCCGGGGCTGCGCGCCGCCGCCGGGCTGCGGTTCTGGCGGTTGCTGGGCACGGGCCGCGGCCGGTCCATGAGCCTGGGCGCCGACCTGCGCCGGTGGGCGCTGTTCGCGGTGTGGGACGGCGAGGCCGCGCTGGACGGCTTCATGGGGTCCTCGGCGATCGCGGCGCGGTGGCGCGCGGAGGCCGAGGAGTCGTGGCACGTCCGTCTCGCGCCGCTGGCCTCGCGCGGCCGCTGGGGCGGACGCGACCCGTTCGCCCCGGCGGGGGCCGCCGGGGCTCGTCGCTCGGGGCCTCCTCGGTCCGGGACTCGCCACTCCGGCCCGGTGGCCGTCCTGACCAGGGCTTCGATCCGTCCGGCGCGGCTGGCGGCGTTCTACCGGTCGATCGCGGCCGTGGACCGGGCCCTGCACCGCGAGGACGGCTGCGTCGCCTCGGTCGGGGTGGGGGAGTGGCCGCTGGCCCGGCAGGCGACGTTCTCGCTCTGGGAGGACGAGGCGGCCATCGCCCGTTTCGCCTATCGCGGAGGGGCGCACCGCGACGTCGTCGGACGGGTCCGCGGCGAGGACTGGTACGCCGAAGAGCTCTTCGCGCGTTTCGCGCCCCACGGAAGCGAAGGCACCTGGGACGGCCGCGATCCGCTGCGCGGCCGGGGCTGAGCGCCTCATGTGACCGTCCCCGCCGCGAGATGGCCGCTCACCACGTCCTGCCCGGCGGCCAGATCGGACGCGACCCGGCAGGCGCGGGCGATGGCGGCCGATGCCGAGGAGCCGTGCGCGACGACGACCGTCCCGGTCAGGCCCAGCAGCGCCGCGCCACCGTGGGTGTCGGCGGTGTACAGGCGCCCGACCTCGTCCAGCCTGCCCGGTTCGGCGATCCCGGCGCGGGCGACGAGGCCCAGCGTGGTGCGCACGCAGCCCTCGATGTTCTTCAGCACGACGTTGCCGGTGAAGCCGTCGGTCACCACCACGTCCACGGTCCCGGCCAGCACGTCGTGGCCCTCGACGTTGCCGTGGAAGCGGACGGGCATGGCGGGCAGCAGCCGCCCCGCGTCGCGGGTGAGCCGGTTGCCCTTCCCGCCTTCGGATCCGATGGACAGCAGGCCGACGGACGGGTCGGGCACGCCGAGGACGTTCCGCGCGTACATGGCGCCCAGCACCGCGAACTGCGCGAGCATCTCCGCGGTCGGGTCGGCCGTTCCGCCCGCGTCGATCAGCACGGTCGAGCCGGCCGGCGTGGGCAGGGCCACGGCCAGCGCCGGACGCAGCACGCCCTCCCGCCGCCCGAAGGTCCGGACCGCGGCCGTCACCACGGCGCCCGTGGAACCGGCCGAGACGAACGCCGCCCCCGCACGCCGGGCCAGCTCGCAGCCGGCCATCAGGCTCGTCCCCGGCCGGGCGGCGGCCCCCGCGCCGGTCTCGGTCATCGGCACCACCTCGTCCGCGTGCAGCACGTCCACCCGGCCGACGGCCCCGTGCCGCCGCAGTTCGCGGTCGATCTCCTCGGCCCGGCCGGCGAGGACGACCGGCACACCGTGCTCGCGGCGGGCCTTCAGCGCGCCCGCCACCGTCTCGGCCGGCCCGTGATCGCCGCCCATCGCGTCCAGGACGACGGGCCGGGCCGCCCCGTCCGCCGTCCGCCGCTCGTCGCCCATGTCAGGCGGCCCCGGACGGCAGGCGCCGCTCGGCACGCCCCGCCGCGGAGGCGGCCAGCAGGTGCCGCGCGAAGATCCGCGCCCTCCGGCGGCGGGGCACCCGTGCCCGGCCCGCCAGCACGTCGTGGCCGGCGGCGGCGATCCGGTCGAGAATGCCGCCGTACAGCTCGTACGCGGCGCGGATGCACGGCCGTGAGGACGGCACCAGCAGCTCCACGCCTTCCAGTGCGCGGCGGTAGTGGTCATGGGCTCGGCCGGCCTCGAACGCGACCAGTTCGCACAGCTCCCGGGTGCGGCCGGCGGCGAGGCCGGCCTCGGTCACCCCGAACTTCTCCAGGTCGTTCAGCGGAAGGTAGACGCGGCCGCGGCCCAGGTCCTCGGCGACGTCCCGCAGGAAGTTGGTGAGCTGGAACGCCCGACCCAGCTCCCGGGCGGGCTCGCGGGCGCGCTGCTCCGCACCGGGAACCGTCTCCAGCACCGGAAGCATCATCAGGCCGATCGCGGCGGCCGACCCCTCCATGTAGACCAGCAGGTCGTCGTAGGTGGTGTAGCGCGTGACGGTCAGGTCGGTCCGCATGGACCGCAGGAACGCGTCGACGTCGGCCCGTTCGACGTCGAAGGACCGCACGGTGTGCACGAACGCGGGCAGCACCGGGTCGTCGATCGGCTCGCCCGCCAGGGACGCCCTCAACCGCCGGGTCACCCCGTCGAGCGCCTCGGCCCGCCCCGGCACGTCCCCGGACGCGTCGACGATGTCGTCGACATGGCGCGCGAAACCGTACAGGGCGTGCACGTGCCGCCGTTTCCACGCCGGCAGCAGCAGCGTGGCCAGGTAGAAGGAGCGCCCGTGGCGGGCGTTGAGGCGGCGGCAGTGCTCGTAGCTCGTGGTCAGCGTCATCGGCCGTCCTCCAGGATCCGTGCGGCGGCCAGCCGTCCGGAGATCAGGGCAGGCGGGACGCCCACGCCCGGCGCGGTGTACATCCCGGCGAAGTGCAGGCCGGGAACGCGGCGGCTGCGGCCCGAGGGCCGCAGCCACGCCGTCTGGCGGAAGCGGTGGTCGAGGGCGAAGGGGGTGCCGGCCGAGTGCCCGAGCCGCGCCCAGGCCGGTGGATCGAAGGTGATCCTCGGTGCCGCCGACAGGTCCCCGTATCCCAGGTCGGCGAGGCGGCCGAGCATGCGGCGCTCCAGCCGCGGCGTGAGACGCTCCCAGTCCGCTCCGGAGACCAGGTTGGGGGCGGGTTCCAGCACGCTCAGCGTCGAGTGCCCGTCCGGCGCGGCCGTCGCGTCGGTCCCGGGGGCGGTGATCAGCAGGCTCGGGTCGGGTTGCGGGCGTCCGGACGCCAGGGCGGCGAACGTCGCCGCCCACTCCCGTCCGAAATGCAGGGTGTGGTGCGCCCGTCCGGGTGTCGGCCGGTCGAGGCCGAAGTGCATGACCAGGCAGGACGGCGAGTAGCGCGGCCGCCGCAGCCGCCAGTCGGCCGCCGCCTCGGGCAGCAGCCCGGCGTGGGCCCGGACCAGATCGCAGGCGATCACCGCGTGGCTCGCGGGGAGCCGTTCCCCGCCGTCCAGCCGGACCGCCGTCACCCCGGACGCGCCGGTCTCGACCCGCTCCGCGCGCGTGCCGTAGCGGATGCGGGCGCCGACCTTCTCCGCCGCCGCGGCCAGCGCGTCCGGGACGGCGTTCATGCCTCCGGCGGCCGGGAAGTAGACGCCGCCGACGGTGTCCATGTGCGCGACGGCGGCGTAGATCGCCAGTGCCCTGGCCGGAGCCAGCCCGACGTACAGGGCCTGGAAGGTGTGCGCCCGGACGAGCCGCTCGTCGGTCAGCTGCGAGGCCGTGAACCTGTCCAGGCGGCGGAACCCGCCCGCCGCCGCCAGCCTCAGCAGCGCGGCCGGGCGCGCCATGCCGCGCAGCCGGGTCATGTCCGCGTCGATGAACGAGGACCATTCCGCTTCGAACATCGCGCCGAGCCGCCGCCGGAACCGCAGGTACCGGTCGGCCTCGGCCGGTCCGCACAGTGCCCGCACGTTGCCGGCCATCTCCTGCGCGCCCGCCACCACGTCCAGGTGCGAGCCGTCATGGAAGGCCAGCCGGTAAAAGGGATCCAGGCGCCGCAGCGGCAGCAGGTTCCCGATGTCCTCCCCGGCCGCGCCGAACGTCTCGGCCAGGACGTCCGGCATCGTCAGCACCGAGGGACCGGTGTCGAACCGGTAGGGCCCCAGGGTCGCCGATCCGCAGCAGCCGCCCGGCTCGCCGGAGGCTTCGACCACCACGACCTCGCGGCCCCGGGCCGCCAGGTGAATCGCCGCGGAGAGACCCGACAGGCCCGCCCCGACCACGACGACGCGACCGTGGACGACGCGACCGTGGACGAAGGGACCGCGTGCCGCCATCAGCCCTCCCATCGCCGTTCCGTGCGGTTCGTCCAGTTCTTCGGTGTGCGGCGGCGGATCGGTTGCACCGCGCCGCGGGGAACGGCTCAGCGCGTTCCGCGCCGCTCGCCCACCCTTGGTCGCTCGGCCGACCGCGCACCCGACCGCTCGGCCGGGCGCTCGGCCGCGCGGGCGATGCCGCGGCACATCCCTCCGAAGATCCGGTCGTGGAACGGCCGGAACGCCCACCAGTACGCGTGGCCGGCCAGCCCTCGCGGGTGGAACAGCGCCCGCTGCTCCAGCAGGCCGCCGCCGTCCTCGCCGGACACCCTCAGCTCCAGCCAGGCCAGGCCGGGCAGCCGCATCTCGGCGCGCAGCCGCAGCAGCCGCCCCGCCTCGATCTCCTCGACGCGCCAGAAGTCCACCGTCTCCCCGATGCGCAGCCGGCGCGGGTCCCGGCGGCCCCGCCGCAGCCCGACTCCGCCGACCAGCCGGTCGATGGCGCCCCGTGCCCGCCAGGCGAGCGGGAAGGAGTACCAGCCGCGCTCCCCGCCGATCGCCTCGACGACCTCCCACAGCCGGTCCGGCGGAGCGTCCGCCCGGCACGACCGGTCGTCGGTGTAGAGGCTGCCGCCGGCCCAGTCCGGGTCCGTCGGCAGCGGATCGCTCGGCGCGCCGGGGACGGCGGCCGACGACCAGCGCGTGGCCACGTCCGCCTCACGGACCCGGCGCAGCGCCAGCGCGACCGAACGATCGAACCCGATCGGTCCCTCAGGTGGCGGCGCGACGTACTGGCTGATGTCGTTTTCCCTGCACACGACCTCGTTGCGCAGGGACTCGACCAGCGGGCGTGCGATACGTCCGGGCACAGGGGTGATCACCCCCACCCACAGGCTCGACAGCGACGGGCTCAGCACCGGGACCGGGACGATGAGCCGCCGGTTCAGCCCGGCCACGGCGGCGTACCGGCGCATCATGTCGGCGTAGGTGAGCACGTCCGGCCCGCCGATGTCGAAGCCGCGGTTCACGCCGGCGGGCAGGTTCGCCGAGGCCACCAGGTAGTGCAGGACGTCCCGGATCGCGATCGGCTGGATCCGCGTGTGCACCCACCGCGGCGTGACCATCGCCGGGAGCCGTTCGGTGAGGTAGCGCAGCATCTCGAACGACGCCGAACCCGAGCCGATGATCACCGCGGCGCGCAGCCACACGGCGGGCACGCCGCTGCCGAGCATGATCTCGCCGACCTCCGCGCGGGACCGCAGATGCGGCGACAGCTCCTCCTCGGGGGTCATGCCGCCGAGGTAGACCAGCCGCCGCACCCCAGCGTCCCGCGCCGCCCAGGCGAAGGCGCGGGCGGCCCGGCGGTCGCTCTCGGCGAAGCCGCCCGTGCCACCGCCCGTGCCACCGATCGCATGGATCAGGTAGTAGGCGACGTCGATACCTTCCATCGCGCGCCGGGTCGCCCCCGGATCGGTGGCGTCGGCCTCCGCGACCTCCACCCGTCCGGCCCAGGGGTGATCGCGCAGCCGCCGCGCCGAACGGGCCATGCACCGCACCCGGTGGCCGGCGTCCAGCAGCTCGGGAACGAGCCGTCCCCCGATGTAACCGCTGGCGCCCGTCACCAGGCACGAGTCTCGGCGATCCACGGCCGCCGCGTACCCGGCGCTGACCTATGTAAGCGCGCGGTGCCCGCGATTTTGCCGCTCATGGGGGCAACCGATCCGTACGCCTATCGCCGGGCCGAGACCATGCCCTGGAGCCGTTCCGCGGCGGCGGGGGAGTCGGCGAGGGTGAGGGTCAGCCCTCGGTGGCGCAGCAGGCCGGTCGGCTCCGAGCCGGGGACCGGACGGTGGAAACGGATGCACACGCCCTGCTCGCTGCTGGTGCCGAAGGTCAGCCCGCCGTCGGCCAGCGACAAGTGGACGCCGATGGCCTTCCAGGCGCTGTAGGGGCCGGACACCTCGGCGCCGGCCACGTTGTCCAGCGGCGACCGCACCCGCCACGGCCCGAAACGCACCAGCAGCTCATCGGACGCGATCACCAGCCCGCAGGTGTCCGGCCGGATGCCGAGCAGGGCCATCGGGCGGAGCAGGCGGTGCTCGAAGGCGAAGCCATAGCGCTCGCCGTCGGTTTCCGAAGACATGACGACTCCTCGTTGACCAGGTGTTCCTGGGTGCCTACCCGGCTCGGCGGCGGGTATCGCGAGGGGCACGCGTCCGGTCTGACGAAGTGCGGCCATGGCCACTCGAATGAGGCGGGTCATTCGATGTCGATGATGGGCGGCGGGTAGGCCGGAGCCCGCCCGCCGGACTCGGGAAGCGTCCAGGGGCGGTGGACGCGCGAGCCTTCGACGCCCGCGAGTTCTGGCACGTACCGGCGCACGTAGTCGCCGCGGGGGTCGAAGCGGGACGCCTGCCGGAGCGGATTCATGACCTGGCCGGGCCGTGTGTTGTTGCCGGTGCCGGCCACCCACTGCCAGTTCCCCGCGTTGTCGGCGATGTCGCCGTCGGTGAGCCAGTCGCTGAAGTGGCGCAGGCCGTGCCGCCAGTCGATGCCGAGGTCGCGGGTCAGGAACGACGCGGTGATGAGGCGTGCGCGGTTGTGCATGAAGCCCTCGCGACGCAGCTGCCGCATTCCCGCGTCGACGATCGGGATGCCCGTCGTGCCGTCCCGCCAGGCGGCGAGGGCGTCCTCGTCCTCGTTCCACCGCTGCCCGCGCGGCCGGTAGTCGTCCCGGGCGAGCGCGGGGAAGGCGGCGGCGACCTGGTGGTGGAAGTCGCGCCACGCGAGCTGGCGCCGGAAGCCGTCCGGGCCGGCCTTCGCCAGCTCCAGCGGTGAGACGCAGCCGAACTTCAGGTACGGGCTGAGCCGGGAGGTGCGGTCGGCGGCGAGATCGTCGTGGTTCTCGTCGTAGCCGGCGGCGGCCTCGTCCAGCCATCTCGTCATGCGCCGCCGTCCCTCCCGTTCACCGCCGGGAGCCGCGTCGGGGGACGGGGAACCGGAGGCCAGGCCGGCGAGCTTCGGGAGCGAACCGGGTCTCAGCCGGGACGGCAGGCGGATCGCCGCGGGTGTCTTCGCGGTCGGGCGCCGTCGTGCCGCTTCCCACGCCCGCCAGTACGGCGTGAACACCCGGTAGTGATCGCCGCCGGACGGGGTGAGCTCTCCAGGCGGGACGACCGTGACGCCGGGGTGCGCCGAGACCTCGACGTCGAGCTCGCGGAGTCTCCGGAGCCGCCGTACCCCGTACGCCGACCGCTCGTCGGCGAGGAACAGCGAACCCGCGCCGGTCTCCCCGGCCAGCCGCCCGACCTCCGTGGCCGGGTCGCCCCGGCGCACCACCAGATCGCCGCCCAGATCACGCAGCGACGTACGGAGATCGGCAAGGCTCTCCAGGAGGAACCGGACGCGGTTGGGTGCGCCGAACGGCCCGTCCAAGATCGCGTCGTCGAGCACGAAGGCGGGCACGGCGCGCTCGGCCCGGCACGCGGCCGCCAGCGCGGGATTGTCGCGAACCCGCAGGTCCCGGGTGAACAGCATGATCGAGGTGCTCATCACCCATGTCTTCGCGCCGACGCCCGGGACCGGTTGCAACCGGGGCGACCGGTCCCGGCGAAGTCCGGGTGGACCGTACGCTGTGCGGTCGGGCGGGTGCGGCAGTCGACGGGAGGCACATGGGCGGGCCGCCGGAGTGGGAGGCCGGGCTGAGCGTGGGCGCGGTGGCGCGGCGGCTCGGCGTGGCCGCCTCCACTCTGCGCACCTGGGACCGCAGGTACGGCATCGGCCCCTCCCGCCGCAGCACGGGTACGCACCGCCGCTACACCCCGGCCGACGTCGCGCGTCTGGAGGTCATGCAGCGGCTCCTCCTCGCCGGCGCCCCGCCGGGCGAGGCGGCGCGCGCCGCGCTGGAGGCGCCGGGTGCCGAATTGGGGGCGCCGGGTGCCGGGCTGGAGGCGCCGCCCGGTGAACCGCCCTCGCCGCGCGGGCACGGCGCGGGAGGCAACCGCGTGCCCGTCGGCGCGGCGACCCGCGGGCCGGAAGGCGCCGAGGTCAGAGGCCTGGCCCGCGCCGCCATGGCGCTGGACGCCCCCGCGATGAGCGACGCCGTGCGGACCGCGCTCGCCCGGGACGGGGTCACCCGCGCGTGGAACGGGCTTTTCGTGCCCGTCCTGGGCGGGATCGGCCGCAAGCACGCGGCGACCGGCGACTGCGTGGACGTCGAGCACCTCCTGTCCAGCGTGCTGCTCGGCCACCTGGCCGGGGTGCCACCGCCCGTGCGTCCGCGCAACGCCCGCCCCGTCCTGCTCGCGTGCGCGCCGGAAGAGCAGCACAGCCTTCCGGTGTACGCGCTCGCCGCCGCGCTCGCCGAGGCGGACGTCGCGGTGGCCTTCCTGGGGGCGCGGGTGCCGGCGCGGGCTCTGGCCGCCGCCGTCCGGCGCACCGGGCCGGTCGCGGTCTTCGTCTGGTCCCGGATCGCCGAGACCGGCGACCCCGCGTGGTTCGGCGCGCTTCCGGCGTCCCGGCCGCCGTACCGCCTGGTCGTCGGGGGGCCGGGCTGGGCTCGTGACCGGCTGCCCGCCGCTGCCGTACAGGTGGCGAGCCTGGACGAAGCCGTCGCCGAACTGCGTCCGTGATCGGCTGTACGCTGGGGCTTTGACTATGAACAAGTTTTGAAGCGGTTTCCCTCGGGGACAAGAAGGGGCATGACGCTCGGCCACAGGATCGCGCAAGGCGACGAGACGGCACTGACCGAGTGCTACGCGACGCTCGGGCCCCTCGTCCGCCACCACGTGGCGAGACTGGTCCCCGGCCATGCGGTCGACGACGTCGTCCAGATCGTGTTCCTGGAGCTCTGGCGGGCACGCCGGCGCTTCGATCCGTCGCGCGGCCTCACGCCGTGGGTTCTGGCCATCGCCCGCCGCCGCGCCATCGACCAGTTGCGCTCGGAAGCGCGCCACCACCGGCGGGCGGTTCCGCTGGAGGAGGCCGGGCGGACGCCCGACCCGGCGCCCGCGGTGGACGTCGCGTGCGATGTCCGCGACGCCCTCGCGATCCTGCCCGTCGCGCAGCGGCAGGCGATCGTGCTGGCCCACTTCGGGCAGCTGACCCAGCGGGAGATCGCCGACCGGCTGAACGTGCCGCTCGGGACCGTCAAGGCGCGCACCACCCGCGGCATGCGCCGGATGAGGGAACTGCTGTGACCCCGCCCATGCCGCCCCCGGGGCCCGCTCCCGCCGGTGGCCATCCGCGTCCCAGGGTCGCCGTGTCCAGTTGCCTCCTGGGGGCGCCGGTCCGCTACAACGGCGGCCACAGCCGCGACAGGTTCCTCACCGGGCTCCTCGCCCACCATGTCGACTGGGTGCCGATCTGCCCGGAAATGGAGATCGGGCTCGGCGCGCCCCGGCCGACCATGCGCCTGCGCACCGACGGACGGATCGTCACCAAGGACGAGACCGCCGATCACACCCGCGCGATGACCGCACTGGCGAACGACCGCATCCTCGACATAGCCGACGTCGACGGGTACGTGTTCAAGTCGCGCTCGCCCAGTTGCGCGCTGCTGAACCTGCCGCGCTACGCGTCGGGCCTCCCCGGCGAACGCACGGACGGGCAACCGGTGGACCGCCACGGCCGCGGCGTCTTCGCCGCCCTCGTCACCGACGCGTTCCCGCACCTTCCCGCCGAAGAGGACGGACGGCTCAACGATCCCGTCCTTCGCGAGCACTTCGTCGAACGCGTCTTCGCCCACGCCCGGATCCGCGAACTCTTCGCCCGCGACTGGCGCCCCCGCGACCTCATCGCCTTTCACAGCCGCCACAAGCTGCAGGTTCTCGCCCACGACCCGGCGGCCTACCGGGAGCTGGGCCGGATCGTCGCCGGAGCCGGCACCCGCCACCCCGACGACGTGGAAGCCGGTTACCGCCGCGCGTTCGACCGCGCTCTGGCCGTCCGGCCGAAACGCGGCCGCCACACCAACGCGCTCCTGCACGTCCTCGGCCCCTTGAGCGAGCACCTCAACGCGGCTCGGCGGCACGACATCGTCGCCGCCATCGAGTCCTACAGGTGCGGAGAAGCACCGCTCAGCGTCCCGGTCGCCCTGCTGCGCCACCACGCCGAAGGGGAGCACCTCGATTACCTCTCACAGCAGACCTACCTGGAGCCGTTCCCGCCCGACCTCCTGCTCCGCCATCACCTTCAGTGAGCGCGGCCACCGTCATCTTCCGCATGCGCCGGCATGCTCGCCTGTAGAACCTGACCTGGGTGGCCCTGCCGAAGAGGATGAAGCCCAGACGCACGACGGGGTTCGGGATGGGCGCCCGTTGCGAGAATCCGTGGACGTGGAACTCCACCTCGCCTGTGTCGAGCCATTTGCGGACCTCCTGGTCCATCTGGCCGCGTTCGAGGTGCCCCTCCAGGGTCTGGTAATTCCAACCCCACACCCGGGCCTGGCGGCCGTCCTCCTCGATGTATCCGTCGACGACGTCGCCGACACGGAGGCCGAGGTAGAAACGCAGGCCGTAGAACCGGCCTTCGAGCAGCATGTTCCGGCCCGGCTCCGGAGGCCCCGACCGGCAGATCTCCCGGATGATGGCCGGGTCGGCGTACTGGTAGTCCCGGACGAGACCCCGGGCGACTTCCCAGCTCCCACCGGGGACCGGCGGACCGGGCGGCTCCGCCGGCAGCGGCTGCCTGTGGTCATCGACATGCCAGCCGCTCTCCGGGCGGTGCGTGTCGTGCCGGTCCGGGTCGAAGTTGAGGGGACGCCGGTGCAGCCCGGCATGGAGCCGCCGCATTCGCCGGCGGGCGCGCGTGGTCCTTCTCATGGGGCTGTCTTCTCCGGTTGACGGCGCCGCTCATGGCGCGCGGAACCGGCACGGCGGGGCAAGTCCTGGACGGCGGTGTAGGTCGCGCCGCGCACTTGCTGGAGCAGCCCGGCGGGGCTCAGTCCCCGGATGGGATTCCGGGCGGGATTGAAACGCGCCGCCGCCCTGTCATCGCTCCGCGCGGGCCCGTGGAGCCGCAGTTCGCCGAACCGCTCCCAGGCGCCGAACTCGGTCGCCACCACCAGGTCCAGCAGCAGGGGCCGCTCGTCCAGGGCGCGTGCGAGCGCCGGGAGGCCCGCCGGGACGACCTGGTCCCGCCGCGCGACGGCCCCCAGCAGAATCCGGCGGTCACCGGCCCGGTACGCCAGCAGGCAACCGTAGAACGCCGGGCTCCATCCGGACGCGGGCCGGAGCAGATGGCGGCCCAGCCGGGTATGCCCGGTCGTGGCGAGCAGCAGCTCCGCCGTGGCCTCCGGTTCGGTGTCGTCCGGTTCCGTGTCGTCCGGCTGTCGCCATCGCAGTGCCAGACCCAGGACGTCCGGCAGCGCGTCCGGCAGGCCCATCGCGCGGGAAAGCCGCACCTCGCCCCGGAGTTCCGTGCGATCGTCCAGGAAGGGGATCTCCCAGTAGCGGGACGTCCCGTACAAGTCGAGGGTGGCGTCGACCACCAGGCCCCTCGGGTGCAGGGGCCGCTCACGCAGCCGTGCCGCCAGCGTGAACGTGCGCGTGAACGCTGTGGTGAGCGCGCGGGCGGCGAGCCGCCGCCCTCCGGAGCCGGACGGGTCCGCCCGCTCGGTCTGGACTTCCACGTCGCCGACCATGCGGCCACCGGACAACTCGGCGACGCGGGTGCAGAAATGCGCCCACATGTGAAGTTGCATTTCCTTCGCTATGCCCAGCTTTCCATAGAGAACGTCCGCCAGCCGGTCACCGCTTCGCGCCCAGGACTCGATCGTGAACACGAGGTCGCCTTCACGGGAGTCCGCGCGGAACTCGATCTCGCCGGCCTCCATGTGGCCGGTCAGCGTCGCGAACCGGAACGACACCGGCGTCCGTTCCACCACCCGGACCGGGCAGTTCCAAGGCCCCGGCATATGGACGACGTACTCGTCGCTCGTCTCCATCGGATGGGACGTCCCCGAGGTCTTGTCGAAGACGGCGATCTCCACCGGTGAAGCGGCGTTCAGATCGTCGCCCAGGCGCTCGATCAACTGGGCCGCGGTCAGCGGGCTACCGGAGATGCGGACCGAGTAGCGCCGCTGGTAGACCGGCCCGACACCCTGCCGCTGGTCTTGCACCCCGCCTCCACCACGGCGCGGGATCTCCTCGATCTCCGAGGCCGCTTCGGTCCGGAGCCGGCGCCGCGGCACCCGGCGCGAACCCCACAACCACCGCCACGCCGCGACCCCCATGCCCGCCGGCCAGCGCAGCGCACGCGCACGCCGCCGCCAACTCACTCGCACGACG
>NZ_SMKK01000221.1 GCF_004348425.1 Actinomadura sp. 7K507 | reverse complement strand
GCGGCAGGAATCTTGGATGACGGGGTGGTCTCGTCGTTGACCGCTGAGCGGTTGGACGGGGTGCTGGCGCCGAAGGTGGATGCGGCGTGGCATCTGCATGAGCTGACCCGCGATCTGGATCTGTCGGCGTTCGTGTTGTTCTCGTCGGTTGCGGGTGTGCTGGGCGGGCCGGGGCAGGGCAACTACGCGGCGGCCAACGCCTATCTGGATGCGCTGGCGCAGTTCCGCCGGGCGCAGGGGCTGCCGGCCCAGTCGCTGGCTTGGGGCCCCTGGGCGGCCGATGGCATGGCGGCCGACCTAGACCACACCGACCGCGCCCGCATGGCGCGGGACGGCCTGCTCGCGATATCGCCCGACGAGGGTCTGGCGCTGCTCGACGCCGCCGGACACCTCGACCACCCAACACTGGTCCCGGTGAAGCTGGAACCCAAGACGCTACGTCGGCACATGGGACAGCCGATACAGCGTTCCAGCATGTCCGGCTCCGCCATGGACTCGTCCTTGGCGGGACGGTTGCTGACGGTGTCTGAGGACGAGCGGTTGGCGCTGGTGGTGGAGGTGGCCCGGGAGCGGGTGGCCGGGGTGCTCGGGCATGGGTCCGGTGCGGCGGTTCCGGTGTCCCGGGCGTTTCAGGATCTGGGTTTTGATTCGTTGACCGCGGTGGAGTTGCGCAATGCGTTGTCTGGGGTGACCGGGCTGCGGTTGCCGGCGACGCTGGTGTTCGATTACCCCAACGTGCAGGCGCTGGCGGGGTATCTGCTGGGCGAGTTGGCCGGTGGCGCCGCCCCGGCGGTGTCCGGGCCGGCGCCCGGTCACGGTGTGGTCAGCGATGAGCCGATCGCGATCGTGGGGATCGGGTGCCGCTACCCCGGCGGGGTGGCCTCGCCGGAGGAGCTGTGGCGGCTGGTCGCCGAGGGCATCGACGCGGTGTCGCCGTTCCCGGCCGATCGGGGCTGGGACGATGCCGCCTCGGGCAGCATCACCCGGCAGGGCGGGTTCCTGCACGACGCGGGCGAGTTCGATCCGGGGTTCTTCGGGATCAGCCCGCGTGAGGCGCTGGTGATGGATCCGCAGCAGCGGCTGCTGCTGGAGACCTGCTGGGAGGCGCTGGAGCGGGCGGGTATCGACCCGCACGCGCTGCGCGGCTCCTCGACCGGGGTGTTCGCCGGGGTGATGTACCACGACTACGCCGCCGGGGCCAGCGCGGGCAGCGTGGTCTCCGGCCGCGTCGCCTACACCCTGGGCCTGCAAGGCCCCGCCCTGTCGGTGGACACCGCCTGCTCCTCCTCACTGGTGGCCTTGCAACTGGCCGGCCAGGCCCTGCGGCAGGGCCAGTGCACCCTGGCCCTGGCCGGCGGCGTCACGGTGATGGCCACACCCGACACCTTCACCGAGTTCACCCGGCAGGGCGGCCTGTCACCCGACGGCCGCTGCAAGTCCTTCGCCGCCTCCGCCGACGGCACCGGCTGGGCCGAAGGCGCCGGGATACTGGTCCTGGAACGGCTCTCAGACGCCGAACGCAACCACCACCCGGTACTGGCGGTGATCCGCGGCACCGCAGTCAACCAGGACGGCGCCTCCAACGGCCTGACCGCACCCAACGGCCCCGCCCAGCAACGCGTCATCACCCAAGCCCTCACCAGCGCCGGACTCACCCCCACCGACATCGACGCCGTCGAAGCCCACGGCACCGGCACCACCCTCGGCGACCCCATCGAAGCCCAAGCACTCATCGCCACCTACGGCAAACACCGGCCCGAGGGTCGGCCGTTGTGGTTGGGGTCGTTGAAGTCGAACATCGGTCATGCTCAGGCGGCTGCCGGGGTGGCGGGTGTGATCAAGATGGTCATGGCCATGCAGGCGGGGACGTTGCCGCGGACGTTGCATGTGGATGAGCCCAGTCCGCATGTGGACTGGTCGGGTGGGGCGGTGCGGTTGCTGACCGAGCCGCAGCCCTGGGAGCCCAACGGTCATCCGCGGCGGGCCGGTGTCTCCTCGTTCGGGATCAGCGGCACCAACGCCCACGTGATTCTGGAAGAAGCGCCAGCGGCGCACTCCGCTCCCGAGTCTGAGCCGGGGGTTGCGTTGCCGGTGGTGCCGTGGGTGCTCTCGGCCAAGTCCGAGGCCGGTCTGCGCGCCCAGGCGCGGCGCCTGGCCGAGCACGTGGCGGACCGTGAACTGGACCCGGCCGATGTGGGGTTCTCGCTGGCCACCGGCCGCGCTCATCTGGAGCACCGTGCGGTGGTGCTGGGCGCCGACCGCGACGAACTCCTGACCGGGCTGGACAGCGTCACGGGTCGTTCGGTTGTTGGTGGGCGGTTGGCGGTGGTGTTCTCCGGTCAGGGCAGCCAGCGCACCGGCATGGGCCAAGACCTGTACGCCGCGTTCCCGGCGTTCGCCGACGCCTTCGACGAAGTCATGACCCATTTCCCCGAACCGCTCCGCCAGGTGATGTGGAACGACAACCAAGACGACGGCGGGTTGGAGCAGACCGGGTGGGCGCAGCCCGCACTGTTCGCCATCGAGGTGGCGCTGTACCGGCTACTGGAAGCATGGGGGGTGCGGCCGGACTACCTGGCCGGGCACTCCATCGGAGAACTGGCCGCAGCACACGTCGCCGGAGTGTGGTCACTGCCCGACGCGGCGGTGCTGGTGGCCGCCCGCGGCCGGTTGATGCAAGCCCTGCCCACGGGCGGGGGCATGACCGCGATCCGCGCCACCGAAACCCAGGTCCAGGCCCATCTGGTCGACGGGGTGGAGATCGCGGCGGTCAACGCCCCGGACGGTGTGGTGATCTCCGGCCACGCCGACGCGGTCGCCCAAGTCGCGGCGCAGTTCGACACCGCAAGGCCGTTGCCGGTCTCGCATGCGTTCCATTCGGTGTTGATGGATCCGATGCTGGCCGAGTTCGAGGACATCGCCGCGAGCGTGACCTACCAGCCGCCCACCCTGCCGATCGTGTCCAACCTGACCGGCGACCTCGCCGACCCCGACCACCTGTGCACCCCGGCCTACTGGGTGCGGCACGTCCGCCAAGCCGTCCGCTTCCACGACGGTGTCCAGACCCTGCGCGGCCACGGCGTCACCACCTTCCTGGAAATCGGACCCGACGCCGCGCTGACCGCCACCGCCGACCCCGGCGACGACGCGGAGTTCATAGCCGTCCAACGCCGCGACCGCGACCAGCCCCGCCAACTGCTGTCGGCGGTCGGGGAACTGCACACCCGCGGCATCCCGGTCGATTGGGCGGCGCTGTTCCCCGGCGCCCAACGCGTCGACCTGCCCACCTACCCCTTCCAACGCCAGCGGTACTGGCTCGACTCGGTCGCCGTCCCGGCCGATCCGGCAGCGGCGGGGCAGCAGAACGCCGATCATCCGTTGCTGGCGGCCATGGTCGCGCTGCCCGGCACCGACGGCACAGTCCTGACCGGCCGCCTGTCCCTGGACACCCACCCCTGGCTGGCCGACCACACCGTCACCGGCACCACCCTGCTCCCCGGCACCGCCTTCGTCGAACTCGCCCTCCACGCCGGCGACCAGGTCGACTGCCCATCCCTGGACGAACTCACCCTGCACAACCCCCTACTCCTATCGCCCGACCACGGCACCGCCATCCAGGTCACCGTGACCGGACCCCACGACACCGGCCACCGCACCATAGAAATCCACTCCCGCCCCGACACCAGCACCGACTCACCATGGACCCTGAATGCTGCCGGCACACTGGCGCCCTCGGACGCGCCGAGCGAGGCCGACCACCTGGGCGCGGACGTATGGCCACCTGTCGGCGCCGAGCCCGCCGACTCTCAGCGCCTGTACGACCATCTGGCAGCGCAGGGCTACGGATACGGCCCCGCCTTCCAAGGTGTCCGCGCCGTATGGCGTCATGACGGCGACGTCTACGCCGAGATCGTCCTTCCCGGCGAGGCTGATCCCACCGACTTCGGCCTGCACCCGGCGCTGCTGGACGCCGTGCTGCACATCACCGACTACCTCACCGACGAGGGCCCCGAGTACACCGAGCGCGACACTCAGATTCCTTTCGCCTGGACCGGTGTCGAGTTGTACGCGGCCGGCGCGAGGGCCGTTCGCGTACGGATGTCCACGGCGGGGCAGGACGCGGTCGCTCTGACCATCGCCGACACCAACGGCGCCCCTGTCGCGTCCGTCGGCTCCCTCCTGCTGCGGCCCATCTCGGCCGAGCGACTCGGGGCGCTGAACGGCGTAGACGACCGGGACCTGTACCGGATCGAGTGGATCCGGCACGATCCCCCGCCCTCGACGCAGCCCGGTCCTGTCACGGTGGGCGCGGCGGCGGACTACCCGGGCCTGGCGGAACTCGCCGAGGCGATCACTGCGGGCACGGCATCGGTCCCGGAGACGGTCGTCCTTCACCCGGCCGCGTTCGCGGAACGGGGCGCCGACGTCCCAGGGCGAGCCCGCGCGGCCGTGCACTGGGCGCTGGCCGCGGTCCAGACCTGGCTGGCCGACGACCGGTTCGCCCCCGCCCGGCTGGTGCTGGTCACCCGCGGGGCGGTACCGGCCGTGCCGGACGACGCCGGAACCGATCCCGTCCAGGCCCCCGTCTGGGGCGTCGTACGTGCCGCGCAGGCGGAGAATCCGGGCCGGTTCGGGTTGGTCGATCTGGATGACGGTCCGCTGCCGGCCGGAGCCCTCAGCTCGCTGGAGCCCGAGGTCGCCGTCCGCTCCGGTCATGTCCTGGTCCCCCGGCTCGCCACGCTGCCGGTCCAGGACGCCGCCTCCCCCTGGGGCGGCGACGGGACAGTGCTGATCACCGGCGGTACCGGCCTGCTGGGCGGCCTGGTCGCGCGGCGGCTGGTCCGCGAGCACGGCGTTCGCCGCCTCCTGCTGGCCGGGCGCCGCGGACCGGACGCGCCCGGGGCCGCGGCCCTCGCCGCCGAGCTGACCGAGCTCGGCGCCGAGGTGCGGATCGCCGCGGTCGACGTGACCGACGGGGAGTCGCTGGCCGGGCTCATCGCCGCGATCCCGTCCGAGCACCCGCTGACCGGCGTGGTGCATGCCGCCGGGGCCATGTCCGGAGGCGTGGTCGGTGCGCTGGCGCCCGAGGACGTCGACCGCGTGCTGCGGCCCAAGGTCGACGCGGCCTGGCGGCTGCATGAGGAGACCCGGGACCTGGACCTGTCCGCCTTCGTGCTGTTCTCATCCGTCGGCGGGCTGATCCTGACCGCGGGCCAGGCCGACTACGCGGCGGCGAACGTGTTCCTGGACGCGCTGGCGCACCACCGCCGCGCCGAAGGTCTTCCCGCGACTTCCCTCGCGTGGGGCCTCTGGGAGGGGGCGGGGGACGGCGAACCCGGGGTCGACGCGGACCGGATCGGGCGGCTCGGGATCTTGGAGCTGCCTCCCGAACGGGGCCTGGCCCTGTTCGACGAGGCGATGGCCTCCGGCGAGACCGTGCCGGTGCCCGTCCGGCTCGACCGGAAGGCGCTGCGGGCACGCCCCGACGAGCTGCCGGCCCTGTTGCGCGGGTTCGCCGCCACGACCGTCCGGCACCGCGCTCGCGCGGCGGACGCCGACGCGGCCGGAGCGCCGGACGAGCAGCCGCTGGCCGCCCGGCTGGCCGGCCTGAGTTCGGCCGAGGCGGCCGAATCGCTGCTGGAGCTCGTGCGCGGCGGCGTCGCCGCGGTGCTCGGGCACGCCGGGCCGCAGGACGTGGACCCCGAGCGCGGGTTCCTCGAACTGGGGATGGACTCGCTGGCGGCACTGGAGCTGCGCAACCGGCTCGGCGCCGCCACCGGCGAGCGGCTGCCGGCGACGCTGATCTACGACTACCCGAACGCCGCGGCGATCGCCGACCATCTGCGTTCGGAGCTGGTCGCCGAGGACGCCGACCTGCGCGCGCTCGACGCGGAGCTGACCAGGCTCGGTGCCGCGCTGGCCGCCGTGCGGCCGGACGGGGCCGGGCACGCCATGATCGCCGAGCGGTTGCGGGAGCTGACCGCGAGCTGGGCCGGGGGGCACCGGCCCGGCCCGGCCGAGGTCGACGGGGACCTGGCGTCCGCCACGGCGGACGAACTGTTCGAGATCCTCGACAATGAGCTGTAGATTCCGGGCGGGCCGGCCGGAGACGACGATCGGGGCCGGCCCCGGAGGACGGCCCCGATCATCGTCACGGGTGCTGCGGGACGGCTACGCCGGGCTGGTCGACATCTCCGGTGACATGCGCGTGGGGAGATCACGACGGCCGTTGACCTTGAGCTTGCGGTAGGCGCGGGTCAGATGCTGCTCCACCGTGCTCGTCGTGATGTGGATCTTCCGGGCGATCTCCCGGTTGCTGTAGCCGAGGGCGGCGAGCGAAGCCACCCGCTGCTCGGCTTCGCTGAGGACGTTCAGGCTCTCGTCGGAGTCGGTGATCCCGCCGACGGCGCCGGCCTCCTCGCCGGCGCCGCTGGACAGCAGCGTCCGGCTCAGCGGCTCGGCGTGGCAGGCGGTGGCGATGCTGTGCGCCACGTTGCCGATCATCCGGGACTTTCCCATCTCGCCGAGGGCCTGCAGCGAGCCGGAGAGAGCGGCGAGGGCGTACGCTCGCTGGAGTCCGTCCCCGGCGGACTGCAGCAGGTCGACCGCCTCGCGCAGCAGCGCGGGGCGCTGCCGGAGTTCGACGGTCGCCGCGAAAAGCCGAAGCGAGATGCCGCGGGTTCGGGGGGTTCGCGCGCCCGGAAGGGTGCGCTGCTCCTCCATCAGCTTCCGGGCCCGCTCCTGATCGCTCAGCCGCAGGTAGGCCGCGGCCGCGCCGGTGCGCCAGGAGACCAGCGCCGGGACGTCCACGCCCCATTTGCGCATCAGGTCGCCGCAGTTCAGGAAGTCGCCGAGCGCCGCCTGGACCTGGTTGAGCGCCAGCCGGTAGTGGCCGCGGGCGTAGAGGTAGTGCAGTCCGAACCGGGTCTCGAGCATCGCGTCGGGGACGGGCTGGCGCAGCAGGCCGGCGGCCTCGTCGTACTTGCCCATCTCGGTCGTGGCGTGCAGCAGGGTCGCCAGCGGCAGACCGGCGGCGACTCCCCAGCTTCGCGGGCGCAGCACGTCCAGGGCCGCCCGGGCATGCTGCTCGGCCGCCACCAGCTCGCCCTGCCGGAGCGCCACCTCGGCGCGGATGGAGTCGATCATCGCCCGCCAGGTGGGAAGGTCACGTTCCAGCGCCTCCTGGTGGCGCAGCTCGCTCCAGTGCGCCGCCCTGTCGATCCGGTCGGAGTAGATGAGGGCGTAGAGCGCGGACTGGACGGCCTCGGCGTCGTCGTTCAGCGTGACCGACTGCAGAACGCGCTCGACCATCTTGGTGCTGACATTGCCGGGCTCGTCCCGGAGCACGCCGGTGAGCAGCCGCGCGGCGTGCAGCCGCAGGTTGGTGGTCGTGGTGATGGGCGCCTTGCCGTCAGCGGCGCTCGGCTCGAGCTCGCCGGCGTTCGGGAGGGCCGGATAGCTGGACCCCGCCCAATGCCGCACGATGCTCAGTTGCGCGGCGGTCTCGGCGTCGGTTCCGCCGGCCTGCGCGGCACACGTTTCCAGGAGCTTCCGGGCGGGGTCCAGCCACCCGTGCCAGAGCATCGAGCGGATGAGATCGTGCGTTTCGGAGTGCCGCAGCGATCCGGCGAGGGCGGCCTCGGTGAGTTCCGGGATGTGCCGTTCGGCGAGCGCGGGATTGATGCGCCACTCGGCGCGGGCCAGCATCGCGGTGATCTGGGCGCGCTGCGGTTCGTCGGCGCAGATGGCGGCCGCCACCTTCAGGCACCTGACCGCCAGCTCGGCATCGTCGTTGAGCAGCGCCTGCTCGGCGGCCTCGCGCAGCACCGGAAGCACCCACGGGTCCCGGGGCGGGCGGGCCGAGATGAGGTACCGGGCCACCGCGATGGGGGCGGCGCCCTCGGTGTGCAGCAGCCGGGCCGCCCGGTGGTTCAGTTCCATGCGGTGCTCGGCCGCCATTCCCGACAGCACGGCGGAGCGCACGATCGGATGGCGGAAGCGCTCGGCGGACAGCAGCCCGACCGCGGCCAGGTAGTCGAGCGCCTCGCCGATCGTGCCGCGGTCCATGTCGAGCAGGTCGAAAAGCCGGTGCGCGAAGCCGTCGCCGAGCACGGCCAGTCCCCGGGCGACTTCTCTGGCCTTGGGGGCGCTGAGCTCCAGCAGGGCCAGCACCGAGCGGGTCAGCCGCGGCCCGGCGATCGCGCCGGGGGCGTCCGGCCGCTGCGGCTCCTCCCCTCCCCGCAGCAGGCCGCGGTGATCGTCGAGCAGCGCGTTGACCAGGAGCGGGTTCCCCCCGCTGACCTGGTGGTACCACGCGCCGAGGCCCTCGACGTCCGGGACGTCCAGCTTCCGGCGCAGCAGGTCGGTGACCCCGGCGGCCGACAGCGGGGGGACTTCGATCTGCAGGCAGCGGGGATGGTGCAGCAGGTCGAGGCCCAGGGCGGGATCGATCGTTATCGCGGGGTCGGCCTGGGTGAGCACCAGCAGGATGCGTGCGGTGGTCAGCCGGCGGATGAGGAACTGGAGCTGCCAGAGGGACGCCTTGTCGGCGTAGTGGACGTCGTCGATGGTGACGAGGACCGGCTGGGTCTTGGAGAGGTTGACCACCGCGTTGCAGAGACCCTGGGTGATGCGCAGTCGTTCCACCGCCCCCGGCGGTGTGTCGTACCAGTCGGCGTCCGGCACGTCGGCCGAGTCCAGCAGCTGGGTGGCCAGCACTGCCCGCTCGGCCGGGATGGACGCGTTGAGGAAGAGTTGGCTGACGACGCCGAGCGGCAGGTCGCGCTCCGCCCGCGATCCGATGGCGCTGAGCCACAGCACGCCCGTCTCGGCCGCACGTTCGGCGAAGCTGTAGAGGAGTGCGGTCTTGCCGCCGCCCTTCGCCCCGGTCACCACCGCGACCCGGCCCTTGCCGCTCGCGCTGTCCGCCAACAGATGATCAAGACTAGCTTGCTCGTTGTCTCTTTCTAGGAGCATGTCCGTCCCGGTCCTGTTCCTTTTGCACTAACCCTGTCTCAGAACTGCGGGGGAGAAAGCTGCCATCTATTTGGGGAAAAAATGTACCCCGGCGGCCATGATCTTCACAAGCACTATTGCGTGGACGCAAGGCGGGGGGTGCGTCTTAACATCCACGCAACACCCTGTTAACCTACCGTCACGTTCATGGACATTCGTTCCATCTCGGGTTTCGAAAAGCCCGGACGCCCCTTTGCGACCCGCTTTTCACCGTGCGCGGGCCACTGATCCCGCAGGTCGCCGAATGCCCTGACCGCAGCGAGTTCCAGAAGGATCACGCCGCGCTACCCCAGAAAGGGAAAAGGCGAAGGCCCCCGTATACCGCAGATACCCCGTCCCCCTACATGAACCAAGCGTGACCATTATGATACGTCTTGGCCGTCCACAGGTGGACAACTTCCCCCGTTGACCTACCGCCCCCTCGTGTCCCCATTTCAAAACTCGGATTCGAACCAGTCGTCGATCGCCTGCGCCGTTTGCGCGGCGTGGGCCCCGATGAGGCCGAAGTGGTCGGTCGGCAGCTCGATGACCGTGTGCGCGGTGTCCCACGACGCACGCCAGGCGCCGGTGGCCAGGGCCGGGTCCTGGTCATCGACCCAGTCCCGGGGCCGGATGAACAGGATCGGCGCCTCGATGGCGGCGAGCTCACAACCGTCCATGAGCCGCCCGTACCATTCGGTCGCCGACAGCCGCACGCTGCTGAACGGCCCGAACAGGTCCTCCAGCTCGAACATCGGCTTGAACATCTGGGTGATCAGGTCGCCCAGTCCATCCGTCCGCGGCGGGTAGGTGTCCAGCAGCACGAGCGCCGCCGGCCCGGTGCCCATGTCCTCCAACCGCTTGGCCGCCGCGTGCGCGAACACGCCGCCGGCCGAATAACCCAGCAGCGCGAACGGCGCGTCGCCCATGGCCTCCGGGACGCTCTGGGCGCAGCCGCGGACCACGGTGTCGAACGAGCGGGGCAGGCTCTCGCCGTCGGCGTAGCCGGGCAGCGACACCGCCGACAGTTCCCGCACTCCACGCAGTTCGGCGGCCAGCCGCACGAACTGGTGGGCGCCGCCCATCGCCCCCGGCGACGGGACGCCGAACAGGCCGGGCCGACGGGGTCCTTCTGCGAGTTTCACCGGCTTGGGCCGCAGGTGCGGCCCGTCGGTCACCTCGAAGGTCGGCCGCAGGTCGGCGGTGGCCTGCAGCAGGGCGGTGGCCTGGGCGTGCATGCCCCGGTCCAGGGCCTCGCGGACCATCGCGGCCACCATGTCCGGCGCCGGGCCGGCGGCGGGCGCCGAGGCGCCGCCGCCCCCGGCGGGCCGCACGCCGATCTCGCGCAGCAGGTGGCCGGCGAGCGCCCGCGCGCTCGGGTGGTCGAACACCGCGGTGACCGGGATCTGCACCCCGGCGGCCGTCTTGAGCCGGTTTCTGAGCTCCACGGCGGTCAGCGAGTCGAAGCCCACCTCCAGGAAGGCGCTGTCGGGCTCGACCGCGGCGGGGTCCGCATGCCCCAGGACCGCCGCGACGTGTCCGAGGACCACATCGAGGACCGCCTGCGCGCGCTCGTCCTCCGGCGTTCCGGCCAGCCGCTGCGCCAGGCTCGTGTCACCGCCGGAAGGCGCCGCACGCGCGGTGCGGCGTGCGCGGGTTCCGGCGAGGCTTCGGTAAAGGGCCGGGATTCCCTCGGCACGGCTCCGGATGGCGGCGATGTCCAGGCGGGCGGGCACCAGCGCGGGCTCGGCCGACGCGATGGCGGCGTCGAAGAGCTCCAGGCCTTGCGCGGCCGTCATCTCGACCATGCCCCACCGGCGGATCCGCTGCAGGTCGCCCTCCGACAGCAGCTGCACCATTCCGTGCCCGTCACCCCACAGGCCCCAAGCCAGCGACTGCGCCGGCAGGCCCTGCGCGTGCCGGTGCCGGGCCAGCGCGGTCAGGAACCGGTTGGCGGCGGCGTAGTTGCCCTGGCCGGGCCCGTCCACGACGCTCGAAATCGAGGAGAACATCACGAACGCCGAAAGCGGCATGTCGCGGGTCAGCTCGTGCAGGTACCAGGCGGCGTCCGCCTTCGGGCGCAGCACGTAGTCGATCATGTCCGGTGTCAGCGACGCGACGACACCGTTGGCTCCGACGCCCGCGGCGTGCACGACCCCGGTCAGCCGGCGGCCGGACAGCAGCTCGGCCAGCGCGCCGCGGTCGCCCACGTCGCAGGCCGCGACCTCGACCTCGGCGCCGAGGTCCGACAGCTGCGCCACCAGCTCGGCGGCGCCGTCGGCCGCCATCCCCCGGCGGCTGGTCAGCAGCAGCCGCCGCACGCCGTGCTCGGCGACCAGGTGGCGGGCGACCAGACTGCCGAGGCCCCCGGTTCCGCCGGTGACGAGGACGGTTCCGGCCGCGTCCCACGCGGGACCGGCGGGTGACGGCGGGGCCGGGGCCCGGTTCAGGCGCGGGACGTGGACCCGGCCATCGCGGATCGCCAGCTGCGGTTCTCCCGAACCGGCGGCGGTCCGCAGCATCGCCGCCGACTCGGGCCGGCCGTCCAGGTCGACGAGGACGTACCGGTCCGGCTGCTCCGCCTGCGCCGAGCGCACCAGTCCCCACACCGCCGCCTGCGCCAGGTCCGGGACGTCCTCGTCCTCGGCCACGGCGACCGCGCCGCAGGTCACCAGCACCAGCCGCGACGACTCCAGCCGCTCCTCGGCCGACCACTCCTGCAGCAGCTCCAGCACCTGGGCCGACACGGACCGCACCTGGCCCGGCACCTGCGGGCCGGTGCCGGAAGGGCAGCAGACCACCACCGTCCCGGGCATCGCCGCGGCCACGGCCTTGAGGTCGGGGTGGCGCCCCTCGATGCCCAGGCCGTGCGCGTCGTCGCCGAGCAGGGCCCAGGACCCGGCGGGTGGAGCCGACGGAGTCGCGGGCGTCCACATCTCGCGGAACAGCGACTCGTGGCGGCCGCGTCCGGCGTTGAGCTGCTCGGCCGACACGGGCCGCGGGATCAGCGAGTCCACCGTGGCCACCGGGGCGCCCGCGCCGTCGGCGACGGTGACCCGCAGCCCGGCCCCGGCGGGCGAGATCCGGACCCGGACCCGCGCGGCGCCGGCGGCGTGCAGGCGCACCCCGCTCCAGGCGAACGGGATCCACGGCCCTTCCCCGGCGCCGTCGGCCTCCGGGAAGGTCACGTGCAGCGACGCGTCGAGCAGCGCCGGGTGCAGGCCGAAGGCGGCGGCCGCCGCGGCGGTCTCCTCGGGCAGCGCGACCTCGGCGAACAGCGCGTCGTCGCGACGCCAGGCCTCCTGCAGCCCGGTGAAACCGGGTCCGTACTCGTAACCGCGATCCAGCAGCCCGGCGTAGAAGCCGGTCAGGTCGATCGGCTCCGCGCCCGCGGGGGGCCAGACGTCCAGCCCCGCCGGCTCGACGGCTCCGGCCGCCGGTGCCAGCACGCCGCCGGCGTGCCGCGTCCATGACGCGTCGTCGAAGGCGCCGTCCTCGCGCGAATGGATCTCCACCGACCGCCGGCCGGTCTCGTCGGCCGCGCCGACGAGGACCTGCACGGCGGTGCCGCCGGTGTCCGGAAGCACCAGCGGCGCCTGAAGGGTCAGTTCCTCGATCACCGGGCAGCCGGTCCGTTCACCGGCGTGCAGCGCGAGTTCGACGAAGGCGGTGCCGGGCAGCAGCACCGTGTCCAAGGCCACGTGGTCGGCCAGCCAAGGCTGCGCGTCCAGCGACAGCCTGCCGGTCAGCACCAGGCCGTCGGCGCCGGCCAGCGGCACCGCGGCGTCGAGCAGCGGATGTCCGGCGGCGGATTGGCCGATGCCCGCGGGATCGCCCGCCGAGGCCCCCTCCAACCAGAACCGCTGGCGCTGGAACGCGTACGTGGGCAGGTCCACCCGCCTGGCGGGACCGGGGAACACCGGACGCCAGTCGACCGCGACCCCCGCGACGTGGGCCTGCCCCAGGGAGGACAGCATGCGCCGCGGACCGCCCTCGTCGCGCCGCAGAGTGTGCAGGACGACACCGGCCGCACCGGCAGCGTCGATGGCCTCCTCGATGCTCGACGTGAGGATCGGATGGGGACTCACCTCGATGAACGCGTCATGGCCGTGCTCCAGCAGCGCGCCGAGCGCCTGGTCGAACCGGACGGTCTGCCGCAGGTTGCGGTACCAGTACGCGGCGTCCAGCTCGGTGGTGTCGGCTTCCCGGCCGGTCACGGTCGAGTAGAAGGCGATGGCCGACCGGCGCGGCACCACACCGGCGAGCAGCCCCGCCAGCCGATCCTCGATCGCCTCGACGTGCGGCGAGTGGGAGGCGTAGTCGACGGGCAGCCGCCGGGCGTGCACACCCTCGTCGCGGCAGTGTTCCAGCAGCTCGTCAAGGGCGGCCCCGTCGCCGGACACGACCGTCGCGTTCGGCCCGTTGATCGTCGCGAGGCCGAGCCGGTCGCCCCATGGGGCGATACGGTCGGTCACCTGCGCGGCCGGCAGCGCGATCGACATCATCCCGCCGCCGCCGGACAGGGCGGTCAGGGCCTTGCTGCGCAGGGCGACGATCTTGGCCGCGTCGTCGAGCGACAGTGCGCCCGCCACGCAGGCGGCGGCGATCTCGCCCTGCGAGTGGCCGACGACGGCGGCCGGTTCGACCCCGTACGAGCGCCACAGCCCGGCCAGCGAGACCATGATCGCCCACAGTGCGGGCTGCACGACGTCGGCCCGCTCCAGCCGGCCGTCCTCGGCGGGGGCGCGCAACACCTCATCCAGCGACCAGCCGGTGTGCGGGGCGAGCGCCTCGCCGCAGGAGCGCATCTGCTCCGCGAACACCGGGGAGGCGTCCATCAGCTCCAGCGCCATACCGATCCATTGGGAGCCCTGGCCGGGGAAGACGAAGACGGCCTTGCGCGCCTCGGCGGCCCGTCCCTGGACCGGCCCGTCGGCGCTCGCCCCTGACGCCAGCGCGGCCAGGCCGTCGAGCATCTCGGTTCGTTCGCCGCCCACCAGTACCGCGCGGTGCGCGAGCCTGGACCGGCCCGTCGCCAGCGCGGCCCCCACGTCCGCCAGGCCCGCGGAGCCGGTGCGGATCACGTGGTCACGCAGCCGCCGCGCCTGGTCGCGCAGAGCCGCCTCGCTGTGCGCCGACAGCATCCACGCCGTCGGCCCACCGGGTTCGAGGTCGTCGGAGACGGGGTCGAGCCGGGGAGTGTCCTGGTCGGGTGCCTCTTCGAGGATGACGTGGGCGTTGGTGCCGCTATAGCCGAACGAGGAGACGCCGGCCCGCCGCGGATGCCCGTTGGGCTCCCAGGGCTGCGGCTCGGTCAGCAACCGCACCGAACCCGCCGTCCAGTCGACGTGCGGGCTGGGCTGGTCGATATGAAGCGTCTTCGGAAGGATTCCGTGTTGGAGGGCCATCACGATCTTTATGACGCCACCGACACCCGCTGCGGATTGGCTGTGGCCGATGTTGGACTTCAGGGAACCGAGCCATAGCGGCCGATTCTGGGGCCGGTGTTTGCCGTAGGTGGCGATGAGTGCTTGGGCTTCGATGGGGTCGCCGAGGGTGGTGCCGGTGCCGTGGGCTTCGACGGCGTCGATGTCGGTGGGGGTGAGTCCGGCGCTGGTGAGGGCTTGGGTGATGACGCGTTGCTGGGCGGGGCCGTTGGGTGCGGTCAGGCCGTTGGAGGCGCCGTCCTGGTTGACGGCGGTGCCGCGGATCACCGCCAGTACCGGGTGGTGGTTGCGTTCGGCGTCTGAGAGCCGTTCCAGGACCAGTATCCCGGCGCCTTCGGCCCAGCCGGTGCCGTCGGCGGAGGCGGCGAAGGACTTGCAGCGGCCATCCCGGGACAGGCCGCGTTGGCGGCTGAACTCCACGAAAGACTCCGGTGTGGCCATCACCGCCACCCCACCGGCCAGAGCAAGAGAGCACTCGCCCTGCCGCAGGGCCTGCCCGGCCAGATGCAGCGCCACCAGTGAGGAGGAGCAGGCGGTGTCCACCGACAGGGCGGGGCCTTGCAGGCCCAGGGTGTAGGCGACGCGGCCGGAGACCACGCTGCCCGCGCTGGCCCCGGCGGCGTAGTCGTGGTACATCACCCCGGCGAACACCCCGGTCAAGGAGCCGCGCAGCGCGTGCGGGTCGATACCCGCCCGCTCCAGCGCCTCCCAGCAGGTCTCCAGCAGCAGCCGCTGCTGCGGATCCATCACCAGCGCCTCACGCGGGCTGATCCCGAAGAACCCCGGATCGAACTCGCCCGCGTCGTGCAGGAACCCGCCCTGCCGGGTGATGCTGCCCGAGGCGGCATCGTCCCAGCCCCGATCGGCCGGGAACGGCGACACCGCGTCGATGCCCTCGGCGACCAGCCGCCACAGCTCCTCCGGCGAGGCCACCCCGCCGGGGTAGCGGCACCCGATCCCCACGATCGCGATCGGCTCATCGCTGACCACACCGTGACCGGGCGCCGGCCCGGACACCGCCGGGGCGGCGCCACCGGCCAACTCGCCCAGCAGATACCCCGCCAGCGCCTGCACGTTGGGGTAATCGAACACCAGCGTCGCCGGCAACCGCAGCCCGGTCACCCCAGACAACGCATTGCGCAACTCCACCGCGGTCAACGAATCAAAACCCAGATCCTGAAACGCCCGGGACACCGGAACCGCCGCACCGGACCCATGCCCGAGCACCCCGGCCACCCGCTCCCGGGCCACCTCCACCACCAGCGCCAACCGCTCGTCCTCAGACACCGTCAGCAACCGTCCCGCCAAGGACGAGTCCATGGCGGAGCCGGACATGCTGGAACGCTGTATCGGCTGTCCCATGTGCCGACGTAGCGTCTTGGGTTCCAGCTTCACCGGGACCAGTGTTGGGTGGTCGAGGTGTCCGGCGGCGTCGAGCAGCGCCAGACCCTCGTCGGGCGATATCGCGAGCAGGCCGTCCCGCGCCATGCGGGCGCGGTCGGTGTGGTCTAGGTCGGCCGCCATGCCATCGGCCGCCCAGGGGCCCCAAGCCAGCGACTGGGCCGGCAGCCCCTGCGCCCGGCGGAACTGCGCCAGCGCATCCAGATAGGCGTTGGCCGCCGCGTAGTTGCCCTGCCCCGGCCCGCCCAGCACACCCGCAACCGACGAGAACAACACGAACGCCGACAGATCCAGATCGCGGGTCAGCTCATGCAGATGCCACGCCGCATCCACCTTCGGCGCCAGCACCCCGTCCAACCGCTCAGCGGTCAACGACGAGACCACCCCGTCATCCAAGATTCCTGCCGC
>NZ_SMKK01000220.1 GCF_004348425.1 Actinomadura sp. 7K507 | reverse complement strand
ACACCACCCCCACCCACCTCACCGACCAACTCCCCGACACCGTCACCATCGCCGCACACAACACCCCCACCTCCACCGTCATCTCCGGCGACACCCAACCAGTCAACGAGGTCGTGGAGTTCTGGCGGATCTGGGGGGTCAGGACCAACGTCCTGCGCGTGAGCCGCGCGTTCCATTCCCACCACATCGACGCGATCGCCGCGGAGTTCGGCAAGGCGGCCCGGAAACTGGAGTACCGCCCGCCGCGGATCCCGGTCGTGTCCAACGTGACCGGTGAGCTGGGCGAGCCGGAGCTGATGACCTCCCCGGAGTACTGGGTGGACCAGGCCCGGCAGCCGGTCCGGTTCTACGAGGGGGTGCGGACCCTGCGGCGCGAGGGGACGGGGATCTTCCTGGAGGTCGGCCCCGACACGGTGCTGGCCCCCCTGGCGCACGGCTGCCTGGAAGGGGAGGACGACACGGGTACGCGCCCGGCGTTCGCGGCCACGCTGCGCGGCGACCGGGACGAACTGCCGGCGCTGCTCGCCGCGGTGGGCCAGGTGCACGTCGGCGGAGGGACGGTGGACTGGCCCGCCGTCCTGGACGCGATCGGCGCACCGCGGCCTGACAGCCCGGTGCCGCTGCCCACGTACGCGTTCCAGGGGCGTCACTACTGGCTGCACCCCGGGGACCAGCAGGACACCGGAGAGGACGGCGGCGGGGAGGACGCCGGGTTCTGGGACGCGGTGGAGAGCGGAGACCTGCCGTCGGTGGCGGCCGCTCTCGACCTGGACGATGCGCAGCGGCAGGCCATGCGCGACGTCCTGTCCCCGCTGTCCGTGTGGCGGCGGCGGCGCAGATGCCAGTACCGGATCCGGTGGACGCCGCTCCCGGAAGCGCCGTCCCAGGGCCTGTCCGGTACCTGGCTGGTACCCGTCCCGGCCGCCCTGGCCGACGCGCCCCCGGTGACGGAGGTTCTGGGGATGCTCGACGGAGCGGGCGCGACCGCACGGGTCGTCCCGGTCGAGGCGGGGGACACCGAGACCCTCTCCCGTCTCCTGCGCGGGATGTCCCTGGACACCGCGGTCAGCGGCGTGCTCTCCCTCCTGGCCCTGGATCGCGAGATCCAGCCGGGGACGTCGGCGGTCCCGGCTGGGCTGGCACTGACGGTGGCGCTGGTGGGCGCGCTGGAGGAGGCCGGGCTGGACGCTCCGCTGTGGATCGCGACCCGCGGCGCGGTCCGGGCGGACGGCTCCGACCCGGTCCCCGACCCGCTCCAGGCCCTCCTGTGGGGGTACGGCCAGGTTGCGGCCGAAGAGCGCACGTCCGGACCGGTCGGGCTCATCGACCTTCCCGAGCACCTGGACGGGGCCGCGCAGGCCCGGCTGGGGTCCGTCCTCGCGGGCGGCGCCGCGGATCAGGCCGCCGTCCGCGGACCGGTCGCGTACGTGTCGCGGCTGGCCCGCACGTCCCCCGGCGGGCAGCCGCCCGAAGGGAGCCCGGTGCCGCCGGGGCCGGTGGTGTTCACCGGCGCCGTCACGGCGCTGGCGGCCCACACCGCCCGGTGGCTGGCAGGCGGCGGGACGGAGCGCATGGTCTTCGCCGGCCTGGCCGCCGCCCAGGACCCCGGTACCCGCGACCTGCTGACCGAGCTGAAGGCCTTGGGCGTCCACGCGGAGATCGCCGAACCCGGGGCGGAGGTGCGCGGCGGGCCCGTCGCGGCGGTCGTCCACGTCGCGGACCTCGACGCCGGGCGCGCCGGGTTCGCCGACATCGCGGCGCTGGACCGGGAGATCGCCGCGGTCCAGGATGCCGCGGCTGCGCTGACCGCGTTCGCGGACACCGCGGAGCCGCCGATGTTCCTGTTCGTCACCTCGGCCGCCGCTGCACTCGGCGGGGCGGGGCTGGGGGACCAGGCTCCCGCGCACGCCTACCTGGACGCGTTCGCCGCCCGCCTGCGAGAGGGCGGCCACACCGTCGCGTCGATCGCCGTAGGCCCCACCGGCGAACCCGAGCCGTCCGCCGCGCCCGAGACGGCGGACCCGGCCCTGCGGGAGTGGGGGATGCGGGCGCTGCCCACGGGTCAGGCGGTCGCGGCGTTGCGGCAGGCGGCGGGCGCCGGCTCCCCGCTGCTCGTCGCCGACATCGACTGGGAGCGCGCCTTGTCGCGCCGGGACGGTGCGCCCCCGCGCCGCCTGTTCCACGAGATCCCCGAGGTCCGGCGCATCGCAGGACCGGACGGCGACGGCGGCGCGGCGGCCGGGCGGGCGGCCGAACTGCGGCGCCGCCTGGCCGGCGTGCCGGAGGCCGAACGGGAGCGGCTGCTGCTGGACCTGGTCCACCGGCGCGCCGCGACCGTCCTGGGATTCGGGTCGGCGGACGAGGTCAAGCCCGACGACAGCCTCCTGGACCTGGGGCTGTCCTCCTTCACCGCGCTGGAGCTGAGCACCCGCCTGGCCGAGGCCACCGGCCTGCAGATCTCCCCGGTGGCGGTCTTCGAGAACGCCACCCCGTCGGCGATGGCCCGGTTCCTGAACGGCGAGTTCGCCGCGCAGGACGGGCCCGCCACCGAGGCCGGCGACGCGCCGGACTCCGCACCGCCGGACCTTCCAGCGCCGGACTCTCCCACGGCGCACGCGTCCCCAACGAACGAGGTGTCATGAGCGATTCCGTTGTCATCGTCGGCGCGGGCCCGGTCGGCCTCATGCTCGCTCACGAGCTGGCCCTGGCCGGGGTGCGGACCGTCGTCATCGAGCGGACTCCCGAGATCGACGACAGGACGGTCTCGGGGCTGATCCACGCCCGCTCGGTCGAGCTGCTGGAGCAGCGGGGCCTGATGGAGCCGCTCCGCCGCGAGCACGGTGAGCCCCTGGTCTGGGACCGGCTCCACTTCGCCAGCTTCTGGCTGGACATGTCGGAGCTGGCGGAGACCGACCACTCCGTCGTCCTCCTGCAGAACCACATCCAGCGGATCCTCAGCGACCACGCCGCCGCGCGCGGAGTGCGGATCCTGCGCCGGCACGAGCTGATCGGGCTGAGCCAGGACGAGGACGGCGTCACCGCCCGGGTCCGCTCACCCCTCGGCGAGGAGGAGATCCGGGGCGGCTACCTGGTGGGCTGCGACGGCGAGGACAGCGCGGTGCGCGAGCTCGCCGGGTTCGCGGTGACCAGGAGCGGGCCATCCTGGTACGGGCTCCTCGCCGACGTCGGGAGTTACGCGGGGCCGGTCGGCGCGGGCTCCTTCCACGAGGGCGGCATGTTCGGCCAGTTCGGCGACGCGTCCACCATGTTCCGCCTGATGACCATCGAGATCGGCGTCGAGGCGCCGCCCGCGGACCGGCCGGTCACGCTGGAGGAGGTCAGGGCGAGCATCGAGCGGATCACCGGCGAGCGGCCCACCGTCGAGGAGCCGATCTGGCTGCACCGCCACGGCAACGTCACGATCCTCGCCGACCACTACCGCAACGGCCGGGTCTTCCTCGCCGGGGACGCCGCGCACTTCCAGTTCCATCCCGCCGGGCACGCGGTGACGATCGGGCTGCAGGACGCGGTGAACCTCGGCTGGAAGCTGGCCGCGGACGTGCAGGGCCGGGCGCCCGCCGGGCTGCTGGACTCCTACGAGGCCGAACGCCGCCCCTACGGGCGCCGCGCCTGCGCGTACGGGCGGGCGCAGATGGCGCTGCTCGACACCGCCGACGGCCCGAGCGCGCTGCGCGAGGTGTTCGGCGAGCTGCTCGACCACGAGGTGGTGAACCGGCACCTCGTCCGCGCGGCCACCGGCGCCCGCCACCCGGCCGGCCAGGGCGACGGGCTGCTGGGCCGCCGGGTCCCCCTGGTCCGGCTCAGCACGGCCGGTGGGGAGGTCCCCGTGGCCGAGACGCTGCACGCCGCCCGCGGTGTCCTGCTGGACCTGTCCGGTGGCGCGGACCCGCCGGACGTCACCGGATGGAAGGACAGGGTGGACGTCGTCGCGGCCGAGCCGACGCCCGAGATCCCGGCGCCGGCGGTCCTCGTGCGCCCCGACGGCCACATCGCCTGGGCGGGGGAGACCGCCTCCGCGGCCGACGGGCTCCGCCCGGCCCTGGCCGCCTGGTTCGGAGGGCCCGCCGAGTGACCGCCCCGACGAGCTACGGAGAACCGGTGACGCAGGATCGGGAGAACGGGCCGCTGGCCGTCCTCGGCGCGGGAGTCATGGGTGCGGGCATCGCGGCGCTGCTCCTCGGGCACCGGCGGCCCGTCGTGCTCGTCGACACCGACGCGTCCAAGCTCGACCGGGCCCGCGCGGAGGTCTCCCGGCACCTGCGGCTGGCCCGCCTCATGGGCGCGCTGCCGCGGGAGGGCAAGGACGGAGAGCTGGTGACGAGCACCGGACCCGGCGCGATGGCCGGGGCGGCCGCCGTGATCGAGGCCGTCACCGAGGAGACCGCCGCCAAGGCCAAGGCCCTGTCGGACGCGGCGGCGGCGACCGCCCCGGGCACGCCGTTGGTGTCCAACACCTCCTCGATCCCGATCGACGAGCTGGCGCGGGACATGGGCCGCCCGGAGGACCTGGTCGGCGTCCACTTCATGAACCCGCCCTACCTGATCGCCACGGTGGAGGTCGTCCAGGGGCCGCGCACCGCGCCCGCGGCGATGGCCGCGGTGCGCGGGCTGCTCGCGGACCTCGGCCGCCGGGCCGTGGTGGTCGGCGACGGGCCCGGGTTCGTGACCAGCCGCATCCTGCACCGGATGATCAACGACGCGGCGCGGGTCGTGGCGGAGGGCCGGGCGTCCGCCGAGGACGTCGACACCCTCCTGCAGGACTGCCTCGGGCACCGCACCGGCCCGCTGCGCACCGCGGACCTGATCGGGCTGGACAACCTCGTCGACTCGCTGCGGGTGCTGTACGAGCGCACCGGCGACGACGGCTGCCGCCCCTGCGACCTCCTGCTGGACAAGGTGCGCGCCGGCGACCTCGGCCGTAAGAGCGGGCGCGGGTTCTACGACTATCTGGAGGCACGACCGTGACCACGTCGCCTGACCGGGCGCAGAGCCGTGCGGCGGCTCCGCCGGACATCGAGAAGGACCTGCGCACCTTCCTGGAGGTGCGCACCAAGAACCCCATCGGGCCCGACGACGACCTCGCCGCGGCCGGGGTCTCGTCGCTGTTCGTGATGGAACTGGTGACCTACATGGAGAACACCTACGGCATCGTCGTCGCCGGACCGGACCTGATGATGGAGAACTTCCGGACGGTGCGCGCCATGGTGGCGCTGGTGGAGCGGCTGCCGGCCGGCGGCCCGGGAGGCCCGGGTGATCACTGACACCGCGGCGCCCGGCGAGCCCGGCGCGATGACCTCCCTGGTCGCCGAGCTGGTCGGCGGGCAGGCGGAGGAATGGGACCGGCGGGGCCGGCTGCCGCTGGGGCTGGTGCGCGAACTCGCCGGCCGGGGAATGCTGTGCGCCCAGGTACCCGCCCGGTACGGGGGGCCGGGGCTGACGGCCGCGGACGGCGGGGTCTTCACCGCGGGGGTCGGCAGGCTGTGCAGCTCCCTGCGCAGCCTGATGACCTCGCAGGGCATGGCCGCGTGGACCATCGAGAAACTGGGCGGAGCCGCGCAGCGGGAGGCGCACCTGCCCGAGCTGGCGGGCGGCCGGCTCGCCGCCGTGGCCTTCAGCGAACCGGGCGCCGGCAGCGACCTGTCGGCGATCGGCACCCGGATCCGGGCCGAGGGCGACACGGTCGTCGTCGACGGCCGCAAGGTCTGGATCACCGGAGCCGCCTACGCCGACCTGCTGGTGGTGTTCGGGCGGCTCGGGGACGGCGCCGCCGCGGTCCTGGTGCCGGCGTCCGCTCCGGGCGTGCGGGTGGAGCGGGTGCCCGACCCGCTCGGCTGCCGCGCGGCCGGGCACGCCGACGTGCACCTGGACTCCGTGCGGCTGCCCGCGGACAGCGTGCTGGAGCGGACCGCCGGTTCCGTGGAGCTCCTGGTGACCCCGCCGCTGACGTACGGTCGGCTGTCGGTGGCCTGGGGATGCGTCGGGATCCTGCGCGCCTGCCTGGACGAGGCGACCGGCCACGCCCGCTCCCGCGTCCAGTTCGGCCGGCCGATCGCCGACCACCAGCTCGTCGCCGGGCATCTCGCCGAGATCCTGGTCGGGGAGCAGGTCGCCACGCGCACCTGCGAGCACGCCAGCCGGTGCTGGGACGCGGGCCTTCCGGACACGGCCACCGCGGCGGTGCTGGCCAAGCACGTCGGCGCCGTCAACGCCGTCCGGGGCGCGTCCGCCGCCGTGCAGGTCCTGGGCTCGGCAGGGGCGCGGGACGGGCGGGCCGCGGCGCGCGCGTACCGGGACGCCAAGCTCATGGAGATCATCGAGGGCAGCAACGAGATCTGCCGGCTGATCCTGGCGCGGCACGCGCTGACCGCGCCGGGATGACCACCGCGACGACCACCGAGAGGAAGGCGACCATGGAGGCCCGAAGCGTGCGCGACGACGTGTCGGCCGGCCCGCCCGGGGCCCCGCCGGCGACGGTCAAGTGCCTGGTGTGGGACCTGGACGACACGCTGTGGTCCGGCATCCTGCTGGAGGACGGCGAGGTGCGGCTCGGCGACGCCGTCCGCGAGGTGATCGCCGAACTCGACTCCCGGGGCATCCTGCAGTCGGTGGCCAGCAAGAACGACCCCGACCTGGCCTGGCGGCGCCTGGAACGGCTCGGTGTCGCGGAGTACTTCGTGCACGCCCGGATCGGCTGGGGCCCCAAGTCGGACGCGGTGCGGGAGATCGCCGAGCGGCTGAACTTCGCCGAGCACACCATCGCGTTCATCGACGACCAGCCCGCGGAACGCGCGGAGGTCGCGTTCCACCTGCCGCGGGTGCGGTGCTATCCCGCCGAGCGGGCGGCCGAGCTGCCCGCCCTGCCCGAGTTCAGCCCCTCGGTCGTGACGGTCGACGCCCGGCGGCGCCGCGAGATGTACCGGGCCGGGCTGGCCCGCGACGCGGACCGCGCCGGGTTCACCGGGCCCGACGAGGAGTTCCTGCGGTCCCTGGAAATGGTGCTGGATCTCGCGCGGGCGGACGGGGAGCGGCTCTCCCGTGTCGAGGAGCTGACGCTGCGCACCAGCCAGATGAACGCCACGGGCGTGCACTACTCCGACGCCGCGCTGCGCGGCCTGCTCGCCGATCCGGGCCACGAGGTCCTGGTGGCGACGCTGACCGACCGGTTCGGCCCGCACGGCGCGGTCGGCGTCCTGCTGCTGGAACGGCATCCGTCGGTGTGGAACCTGAAACTGCTCGCCACCTCGTGCCGCGTGGTGTCGTTCGGGGTCGGCTCGGTGATCCTGCGCTGGCTGATCGGGCAGGCGGCCGAAGCCGGCGTCCACCTGCTCGCCGATTTCCGCCCCACCGAGCGCAACCGCATCATGGAGGTCACCTACCGGTTCGCCGGTTTCGGTGACACCCCCTGCCGGTGCCGGGAGGGACTCGCCGAGCCCGCCGGCGACGAGGGCACCGTCAGGCTGCACCTGGAGCCCGCGCCGCAGCAGGAGCCCACCACCATGCGGCTCATCGCGCCCGACCTGTGCGGAACCGTGATCTGACATGGCCGGGTACCTGGAGGTGACCCCTGAACTGCTGGACTACGCCAGGGGCGTCTCGCTAAACGACGACGAGGTCCTGCGCGACCTGCGCCGGGTGACCGCGGGCATGCTCGGCGGGACGACGATGCAGGTCGCCCCGGAAGAGGCGCAGCTGCTGGCGATGCTGGTCCGGCTGACCGGCGCCCGGCTCGTGCTGGAGATCGGGACGTTCACCGGCTACAGCGCCCTGTGCATGGCGCGGGCCCTGCCGCCCGGCGGGCGCCTCATCACCTGCGACATCAGCGACCGGTGGAGCGGGGTCGCGGCCGAGCACTGGGCGCGGGCCGGGGTCGCCGAGAGGATCGACTTCCGGCTCGGCGACGCCGCCGCCACGCTGGCCGGCCTGCCGGACGACATCGGCGCCGGCTCGGCCGACCTGGTGTTCGTCGACGCCGACAAGGCCGGCTACCCCCGCTACTTCGACGCCGTCCTGCCCCTGGTCCGGCCGGGTGGCCTGATCGTGTTCGACAACACGCTGTTCTCCGGCCGCGTCCTGGACCCGGACCCGGCGGACGCCGACACCCGGGCCATCCGGGAGACCAACACGATGCTGCACCGGGACGAGCGCGTCGAGGTGTGCCTGCTCCCGATGGCGGACGGCATCACCCTCGCCCGGAAGGCGGAGCACGGAAGCACGGCATAAGCGGGGCTTTAGCGCGGGTGCCGATCATGGGAGGCGGCGCCGCCACGAGGGAAGGGACAGCCATGTACCGCTCGGATATCGGCATCGTGTCGGCGGGCACGGGACTTCCGGGAGAGGCGATCGGAACGGCCGCGCTGGCGAAGCGGTTCGGCTTCGGGGCGCCCTGGGAGCACTGGGTCAACACCTTCATCGGGACGACCAGCCGCCACCTCGCCATCGACCTGGAGACCGGGGAGGCCCGCGCGACGCTGGCGGACCTGGGGGAGGAGGCGGGGCGGAAGGCGCTGGATTCGGCGGGCCTCGAACCGGCGGACATCGACCTGGTGGTCATGGGCACCGCCACCCCGGACCTGCTGATGCCGGCGACCGTCAACCAGATCGCCGACCGGCTCGGCATCGACGGCGTCCCCAGCTTCCAGCTCCAGTCGGGCTGCTCGGGGGCGGTGCAGGCGATGCACGTGGCGAGCCAGCTGCTGTCCACGGGCCAGTACCGCACGGCCCTGGTGCTCGGCGGGGACGTGTGCGCCAAGCACGTCGTGCCCGACGCCGACTTCAGCAGGCTGCCCCCGGCCGAGCTGGTGAACCTGGTGCTCTTCGGCGACGGCGCCGGCGCCGTCGTGCTCCGCCGGGAACCGGAACCGGGCGCGGCCCTGCTGCGCGGCCTGTTCACCCGCCTGGTCGGGCTGGGCCGCGATCCGGGGCAGACCCTGGCCTGGTTCGGCGCGAACCGCACGTTCGACCGGCCGGCCGCCACCGAGGACTACAAGGCGATCGAGGAACACGTCCCGGTCATGGCCGTCGAGGTGCTCAAGGAGCTGCTCGAGAACCTGGACTGGAGCGAGGCGGACCTGGGCTACCTGCTGCCGCCGCAGCTGTCCGGCCGCATGAGCACCCTGATCGGGCAGCGCCTGGCGGTCCCGCACGCGCGGCAGATCACCCGCGTCCACGAGATCGGGAACTGCGGCAACGGCCTGGTGTTCTTCCAGCTCGAACGTGCACTGGAGGCGATGGGCTCCGGCGACCGGGCGGTGGGCGTCGCGATCGAGTCCAGCAAGTGGATCAAGAGCGGGTTCGCGCTGGAGCGGCCGTGACCGCGGGACGGCCCGGCCCGGCGGGCGCCCCGGCCGGTGACCGGGCGGTGAGCGCGCCCGTCCCGGCCGAACGCCGGCACACGCTGACCTTCCTGTCGTGGGCCAAGGGGGCCGCGCCGGTCTTCCTCGACACCGAGGTGGACATGAGCGCCGTCGAGGCGCACCGCCGCGCCGCCGAGCAGGCGGGACGCCGCTGTTCGACGGTCGCCTGCGTCCTGCACGCCGCGGGGCGGGTCCTGGCCCGCCACCCGGACGCCAACGCGGCGATCAGGGGCCGCGGCCGGCCGAGGATCGCGCGTTACCCCACGGTCAACGCCAAGGTCGCGCTGGACAAGCGGCTCAACGGGCAGCGGGTCGTCCTCGCCGCGCTCCTCACCGGGGTGCACCGGTCGAGCCCGGAGCAGATCCAGGACGAGCTGGAGTACTGGCGGCGCGGCGACCCGGACCGCATGCCCGAGTTCGCGGGGCTGCGCAAGATGCAGCGCATGCCGTGGCCGCTGCGGTCCTGGGCGAACAGCTCCGCAGTGTCCAGCCTCCGGCGCCGCCCACGCACGATGGGCACCTTCGCCCTCACCTCGCTGGCGCACCGTCCCGTCAACGGCTTCCACTCCTTCGGCGGGACGACCGTCACCCTGGGCGTCGGGCAGACGACCGAGCGCCCGGTGGTCCGGGACGGGGTGCTCGGCTCGGCCCCCGTGATGCAGCTCAACCTGGCGTTCGACCACCGGGTCATCGACGGGGCGCACGCGGCCGACGTCCTCACCGAGATCAAGGAGGCCCTGGAGGGCTTCGCCGCTCCCGCGGACCGCGGCGGCACCGCGCGGGAACGCCCGCTCCCCGGAAAGGGGGCACGATGAACGACGTCGACGAGCTCAAGCGGTACGTCATCGCGCACGCCCGTGCCCAGAGCATCCCGCCCGAGCGGCTGCGGGAGCTGCTGGGCCGCATCCGCAACGACGACGGCGACGCCCCGGGGTCGTGGGTGCGCGCCTGGGTCGCCGAAGGCGACCTGCGGTACGGCCAGGGCCGCCTCTACGACGCCTGCCGGTACTACATGCTGGCCCGGTTCCCCTACCCGGACGGCCCCGCCCGGCAGGAGGCGCAGCGCAGGTGCGTGGAGGTGTTCGACCGCTTCCGCCGGGACGACACCGGCATCCAGCGCCTCGACGTCGCGGTCGGCGACGGCCTGGTGCGCTGCTACGCGACCGGCCTGTCCCGCGAGCGCCGCCCGCCCCTGCTGATCCTCATGGGCGGCATCGTCAGCATCAAGGAGCAGTGGGCGTACACGCTGCTGAATCTCCGGCGGACGGGGCTGGCCGCGGTCGTCGCCGAACTGCCGGGCATCGGGGAGAACACGCTGCCCCACACCCCGGACGGCCGCCGGATGCTGACGGCGATCATGGACGCGGTCGGCGACCGGGCCGACGCCGCCCGCAGCTACGCGATCATGCCGAGTTTCGCCGGCCACCTGGCGCTGCGCTGCGCCGTGGACGACAGCCGGATCCGGGGGGTCGTGTCCGCGGGCGCGCCGATCAACCGCTTCTTCACCGACGGCGCGTGGCAGCGCGGCCTTCCCCGCGTCACCGTCGACACGCTCGCCCACCTGATGGGCACCGAACCCGCCCGGCTCCCCGGGGAGCTCCCGGCGTGGGCGCTCACGGCGGAACACCTCACCGGGCTCACGATCCCGGTGCACTACATGGCCGCTCGCCGGGACGAGATCATCCCGCGCGGCGACCTGCGGTTCCTCAGGGACCATGTGCGCCGCCTGCACCTCGTCGAGAACGACGACGTGCACGGCTCCCCGGCGCACCATGTGGACGCCCGCATATGGACGGCCCGATCCATCATGCGGATGCGGGGCGCCTACACCCCGCAGCGGGCCGCGCTGAGCGCGGCCTGGTTCGGGCGCCGCGCGTGGCGCAGACTGGCCGGCCGCACGGCCGCGCCGGACCTGCCGCTCCGGGACGCCGGCACCCCGCCCCTCCGCACGCCGGAGTCCTAGACGGCGCACCCGGACGGCCGCCCGCACGGAAAGGAACCCTTCTGCCGATGACCGGTTCGACGCATGCCGTGGTCGTGGGCGGCGGCCTGGCGGGAATGCTGGCGGCCGCCGTCCTCGCACGCCACCTCGACGGTGTCACCATCGTGGAACGAGACCGGCTCCCCGGCGGGCCGGAGCTGCGCAAGGGGCTGCCCCAGGCGCGGCACGCCCACATCCTGTGGTCCGGCGGCGCGCGGGCGATGGACTCGGTCCTGCCCGAGACGACCGCCCGGCTGCTCGCCGCGGGCGCGCACCATGTGGGCGTCCCGCAGCAGATGGTCACCCTCACCGCGATGGGCTGGCAGCACCGCTTCCCCGCGACGGAGTACATCATCGGCGCGAGCCGCGCCCTGATCGACTGGGTGGTCCGGGACCAGGCCCTCGCCGAGCCGGGGGTCGCCCTGCTCGACGACGCCGAGGTCGTGGAGGTGTGCGGCGGGCCCGGCCGGGTGACCGGCGTGCGGGTGCGGCGCCGGGACGACGGCTCGACGGCCCTGATCGGCGCCGACCTGGTGGTGGACGCCACCGGCCGCGGGTCTCGGCTGAAGTCCTGGACGGCCGGGACGGGCGCCGTCCCCGCCGTGGAGGAGGAGATCGTCGACACCGGGCTCGGCTACGCCACCCGGGTCTACCGGGCTCCCGCCGGCGCCGTGGACTTCCCGATCGTCGCGCTCTACGCCGACTACCGGCGTCCGGTGCCCGGCCGCAACGGGCTGCTCCTGCCGATCGAGGACGGCCGGTGGATCGTCACGCTGTCCGGGACCCGCGGCGCCAGCCCGGCCACCGACGAGGGCGAGTTCGACGCGTTCGTCCGCAGCCTGCGCCATCCGGTCATCGCGGAGCTCCTCGCCCTGGCGGAGCCGGTCTCCCCGGTGTACCGCACCCGTTCCACGGCCAACCGGCGCACGCACTACGAGCGGGCCGCGTCCTGGCCCGAGGGTCTCGTCGTGCTCGGCGACGCGCTGGCCTCGTTCAACCCGGTGTACGGCCACGGCATGTGCGCGGCGGCGCACTGCGCCGCGGCGCTGGACGCCGCGCTGCGCCGCGGCGGGCTCGGCCCGGGGCTGGCCTGGTCCGCTCAGCGGGCGATGTGCGCGATCGTCGATGACCCGTGGATCCTCGCGACCAGCCAGGACATCTACTACCCGGACTGCTACGCCACCACCACCGACCCGCGGCTGACCCATGAGGCGGCGATGCGCCGCCAGTTCGCGGAGCTGGTGACGGGCATCGCGCTGCGGGAGCCGGTGGTGAACGCCGCGCTGTCCGCGGTGACCGCCACGTCGGCGCCGGCCACGCGGTTCGAGGACGCGGAGATCGTGTCCGCGATCAGGCGGGGCCCGCGGCTGCCGGTGCTGGAGGATCCGCCGCTGACCGCCGAGGAGCTGTCCGCGGTCGGCTACGAGCCCGGCAGGGCGCTGAGGTAGCCCGAGCGCCCGGCACGAGGAAACGGCCGGGCGACCGGGGGTGCCCCGGTCGCCCGGCCGTTGCCCGTCAGGAGCTCCGGCCCAGCTCCTGGTCGATGAAGGTGAAGATCTCGTCGGTGGTCGCCGACTCGATCCGGCTGTTCACCGCGGCCGGGTCCGCGCCCTTGCGCAGGTCGTTCCAGCGGGACAGCAGTGCCTGCAGCCGTGTGGTGACCTTGGTTTCGGCGCCGTCCTCCGCGGCGATCGTCTCGAGGACGGTCTCGACCTTGTCGAGCTGCTGGAGCAGCAGCTGCGCCGGGGAGGCGGCCGCCGGTGCGATCTGGGCCCGCAGCTGCCGGGCCAGCTCGCCGGGCGTGGGGTGGTCGAAGATGAGCGTGGCCGGCAGGCGCTGCCCGGTGGCGGTGGCCAGGCGGTTGCGCAGCTCGATCGCGGTGAGAGAGTCGAAGCCCAGCTCGCTGAACGGGCGGCTGACGTCGACGTTCTCGGCGGAGCCATGCGCCAGGACGGTGGCGACGTTCCCGCGGATCAGCGACAGCAGACGCTGGTGCTGCTCCTCTGCGCCGAGGCCGCTGAGCTGACCGGCCAGGTCGCTCCCGGCGGCCGTTCCGGTGGCGGCCCGCCTGCCGGGTGCGGCGAGCGCGCGCAGCAGGGCGGGCACGGGAGTGGGGAGGTCCCGCGTGCTGATGGGCGTGGCCACGAGGTGGGGCCAGGGCATGGTCAGGACGGCGTCGAAGAGGTCCAGCCCCTGAACATCGGTGATGGCCGCGAGGTTCTCGGTGATGCGGTTGCGGTCGGTGTCGGTGAGGTGGCCGGTCATGCCGGTGTCCTGCTGCCAGTAGCCCCATCCGATGGATTGGGCGGGCAGGCCCTCGGCTTGCCGGTGTGCGGCGAGGGTGTCGAGGAAGTGGTTGGCGGCGGCGTAGGCGGCCTGGCCGGGTGAGCCGAGCGTGGACGCGGCGGAGGAGAACAGGACGAAGGCGTTGAGGGGGAGGTGGCGGGTGTGGTGGTGCAGGTTCCAGGCGGCGTCGACTTTGGGGGCGAAGACTGTGTCGATCTGTTCGGGGGTCAGTGAGGTGGCGATGGCGTCGTCGGTGACGCCTGCCGCGTGGATGACTGCGGTGAGGGGGTGGTCTTCGGGGATGCTTGCGAGGAGCCGGGCGAGTTGTTCGCCGTCGGCGGTGTCGCATGCGGCGATGGTGGTGTGGGCGCCGAGTTGTTCCAGATGTCGGTGGAGTTGCTGGGCTTCGGGCGCATCGGGGCCGGTGCGGCTGGCCAGGACCAGGTGCGTGACGCCGTGGACGGTGACCAGGTGCTCGGCGACCAGGCGGCCAAGGGTTCCTGTACCGCCCGTGACCAGGACCGTACCGCCAGGGGCGAAGGCAGCGGTCGGGTCGCCCTGCTCGGGGGCGTCCGCAGCGAGCGAGGCCAACCGGGTCAGGCGCGGGACGTGCAGGGACGGGCCGCGGACGGCGAGCTGGGGTTCGTCCTGGCTGAGGGCTGTTCCGATCGCCGCGGGTAGCGTCTGGAGGCTCGCAGCCTGCCGGTCGACGTCGATGAGCGTGACACGGCCGGGGTGCTCGGCCTGGACGCTCCGGACCAGACCCCACACCGGCGCCTGTGAAGGATCCACGGTCGCCGGTTCTGTGCCTGTGTCAATGCATGCGGTGGTCAGGAGAACCAGGTGGCTGCCGCTGAGGCGATCATCGGCGAGGTACCGCTGGATCAACCGGAGCATCTGCTGAGTAGCGGAGTTCGCCCGAGAGACGACGTCTTCGCCGCCCTCGTCCCTGGGACAGGGGGCGATGACGACCGAGGGCCGAGTGGAAAGCTCCGTGACCTGCTCCAGATCGTCGTATGCCTGGGCGCCAGTGCCGAGGAGGGCGTTCGCGAGCTCGGAATCGTGCGCGGTCAGTACCGCATAAGGATCATCGGCTGCGCCGTTGCTCGGTGGGACGGCCGGCCAGGTGAGCGCGTACAGATGCCTGCGTTGAGCCATCCCGGCGGGCAGTTCGGAGACGACGGGACGCAGCGCGAGTGCGTCGACGGTGATGACGGGCCGACCAGCGGTGTCCGCGGCTGAAAGGGAGATGCGGCCACCTGATCCGTCACCGCCTCCCTCGTCGCCGATGGGGGTGATGGCGACGCGGAGTGTCGTCGCGTTGGCGGCGTGAAGGGTGACGCCGTTCCAGATGAACGGAATTAGCGCCTCGCCGTTCCGGGAGTCGGTGGCCAGGACGGCGGGATGAAGCGCGGCGTCCAGCAGGGCGGGGTGGAGGGCGTAGCCGGTGGCGGCGTCGGGGTCGGGGAGCTGGATCTCGGCGTAGACGGCGTCCGGCGTGCGCCAGGCCGCCCGGACGCCTTGGAAAAGGGGTCCATAGGTCAGGCCCAAGTCGTCCAACCGCTGGTAGAGCTCGTCGGTCGGAACCGGCTCGGTGTCGGGCGGGGGCCATGCGGAGAGGTCGCGTGCGTCGGATGCCGCCGCAGGAGTGAGAGTCCCGGTGGCGTGGCAGGTCCAGACATCGGCGTCAATGGCGCGCGAGTGGATGGTCAGGGTTCGGTGACCGCTGTCGTCGGGTGCGTCAACGGTGATCTGAAGCTGGATGGGGGTCGCGAGGAGCAGGGGGGCGTGGAGGGTGAGTTCGTGGATGTGGGGTGTTCCGGTGTGGTCGCCTGCGTGGATGGCGAGTTCGAGGTAGGCGGTACCGGGGAGGATGGGCGTGTCGTTGATGGCGTGGTCGGCGAGCCAGGGATGAGTGTCCACCGATAGGCGTCCGGTGAAGACGGTGGTCTGTTCGTCGGCGAGCGTGACACAGGCACCGAGCAGAGGGTGCGCAGTGGTCTCCAGACCTGCGGATGCGACATTCGCTTCCCCGGCCGGAGCATGCAACCAGTACTGCTGCCGCTGGAAGGCGTAGTTCGGCAGAGCGACCGGAGCAGCCGGTGCTGGAACGCCGAAGGCACTCAGAATTCGCGGCCAGTCGAGTTCGACGCCGTGAGCGTGCAGACGGCCGAGAGCGGTGAGCAGCGTCATGACCTCGTCATGGCCGTCCCGCAGGGTGGCCACCATTAGGACATTGCGTTCGTCGAAAGGCGCCTCTCCGTTTCTGTTCGTCTCGTTGATATGCGAAATCGTCGTGTCGACGAGTGGGGTGAGTGTGGGGTGCGGGGTGATTTCGAGGTAGGTGGTGGTGTTGTTTTGGTGGAGGGTTTGGATGCTTTGGGTGAAGTGGACGGGTTGGCGGATGTGTTGGGTCCAGTAGTGGGGGGTGGTGATGTGGTCGGGGTCGGCGGTTTGGCCGGTGAGGTTGGAGATGATGGGGGTGGTGGGTCGGTGGTATGTGAGGTGTTGGATGTGTTGGTGGAATTGTTCGAGGATGGTTTCGGTGTGGTGTGAGTGGAAGGCGTGTTGGACTCGGAGTTTTGTGGTTTTGGTGCCTTGCTGGTGGTAGTGGTCGACGATTTCGTTGACTGGTTGGGTGTCGCCGGAGATGACGGTGGTGGTGGGGGTGTTGTGTGCGGCGATGGTGACGGTGTCGGGG
>NZ_SMKK01000021.1 GCF_004348425.1 Actinomadura sp. 7K507 | reverse complement strand
GCCCCCGCCGCCACACCCCGCCCGCCTCGGCGGCGCGTCCCCGCAGCGGCAGCGTCCGCGCCAGCAGCTCGGTGGCCAGCGGCCCCACCTCCGCGTCGGCCGGCTCCTCCCCCAGCGCCGCGCCGAACGAGCCGATCGCCTGGTCGAGGTAGGAGATGCCGAGCGCAACGGCGAGCCGCGCGTAGGCGTAGGAGTCCGCGCCACGGTCGATCAGCTTGAGCCCCGCGGTCAGGACGCGCTGGGCGCGGGCGGGGTCACCGCGCTCCAGCAGCCGCTGCGCGAGGTCGTGCGCGGCGGGCGGCCCGTACTCGGGGTCGCCGGTCCCGAGCACGGCCTCCCAGTGCTCCCGCGCCGCGCCGAAATCACCGGCGTCGTCGGCGATCCTTGCGAGCGCCAGGTGGGCGGGCGGCAGGTAGGCGTCGTTGCCGAAGTCGACCACCACCCGCCAGGCGGGCGCCGCCTCGCCGTGCTCACCGGCCCGCTCGTGCGTGAGGGCCAGGTGGTAGGCGGCGCGCGGCCCGTATTCGGCGTCCCCGGTGGCGATCGCGGCCCGGTCCGCCTCGCGCGCCCGCTCCACGTCCCCGGAGTCGTCGAGGACGACGGCCAGCCCGAGCGCGGCCTGTGCCCGGAACGGCGTCCCGCCGAGCGCGAGCACCTTCTCGAACAGCAGCGCCGCCCGCTCCGCCTCACCGCTCTCAGCGAGGTTCCGCGCCTCCTCGCACAACTGCTCCGGATCGTCGGCCACAGGCTCCGCTGACTCGCTCATCCGTCTCTCGCCCTCTGAAGATCGGCGTCCGCCCAGAGCCTAGCCGTGTTCCCGCGGTGGCGGCCGGTGTCGCCGACAGGTTTTGGGCGGCTCGCCATCCCGGCTTGACGGAACCGCTCAATCCTCGAACGCCTCCGGGGGCGGGCAGGAGCACAGGAGGTTGCGGTCGCCGTAGGCCTGGTCGATGCGGCGGACGGGCGGCCAGTACTTGTGCTCGCGGAGGGCGGGCAGGGGGTAGGCGGCCTCCTCGCGCGAGTAGGGGTGCTTCCAGTCGTCGGAGACCAGGGCCGCGGCGGTGTGCGGGGCGTTCTTGAGGGGGTTGTCCTCGCGGTCGTGGCCGCCGTCGGCGACGCGGCGGATCTCGCGCCGGATCTCGATCATGGCGTCGCAGAAGCGGTCGAGCTCGGCGAGGTCCTCGGACTCGGTGGGCTCGATCATCAGGGTGCCCGCGACGGGGAACGACAGCGTCGGCGCGTGGAAGCCGTAGTCGATGAGCCGCTTGGCGACGTCCTCGGCGGTGATCCCCGTCTCCTTGGTGATCTTGCGGAGGTCGGCGATGCACTCGTGGGCGACCAGGCCGTTCCGGCCGGTGTAGAGGATCGGGTAGTGCGGGCCGAGCCGGGCGGCGAGGTAGTTGGCGCCGACGATGGCGCCCTCGGTGGCGGCGCGCAGGCCGTCCGGGCCCATCATCGCGATGTACGCCCAGGAGATCGGCAGGATGCCCGCCGAACCCCACGGCGCGGCGGAGATCGGGCCGACGCCGGTCTCGGGCCCGGCCTCCGCGCGGAGCGGGTGGTTCGGCAGGAACGGGGCGAGGTGCTCGCGCACGCCGATCGGGCCGACGCCCGGCCCCCCGCCGCCGTGCGGGATGCAGAACGTCTTGTGCAGGTTGAGGTGGGAGACGTCGGAGCCGAACTCGCCGGGGCGGGCGAGGCCGACGAGGGCGTTGAGGTTGGCGCCGTCCACGTACACCTGGCCGCCCGCGTCGTGCACGGCCGCGCAGACGTCGGTGATCGTCTCCTCGAAGACGCCGTGCGTGGACGGGTACGTCACCATGATCGCGGCGAGCCGGTCGCCGTGCTTGTCGATCCTGGCGCGCAGGTCGTCGAGCGCCACGTTGCCGCCCTCGTCGCACTTGACGACGACGACCCGCATCCCGGCCATGACGGCGCTGGCGGCGTTGGTGCCGTGCGCGGACGACGGGATCAGGCAGACGTCGCGGTGCTCCTCGCCCCGGGAGGCGTGGTAGCCGCGGATGGCGAGCAGGCCGGCCAGCTCGCCCTGGGAGCCGGCGTTCGGCTGGACGGAGACCTTCGCGTACCCGGTGATCTCGGCGAGGGCGTCCTCCAGTTCGCCGATCAGCTCGACGTAGCCGGCGGCCTGGTCGACGGGGGCGAACGGGTGGACGTCGGCGAACTGCGGCCAGGTGATCGGCTCCATCTCCGCGGTGGCGTTCAGCTTCATCGTGCAGGAGCCGAGCGGGATCATGGAGCGGTCGAGCGCGATGTCCTTGTCCTGGAGCCTGCGCAGGTAGCGCAGCATCGCGGTCTCGGAGCGGTGCGCGTGGAAGACGGGGTGGGTCAGGTAGGGGCTCTCGCGGCGCAGCCCGTCCGGGAGCGCCTCGGCCGCCTCCGCCGCACCGGCCTCCGGGACGCCGAACGCCGCCAGGACCGCCGTGACGTGCTCGGGCAGCGTCGTCTCGTCACACGCGATCCCGACGTGGTCGGCGTCCGCCTGGCGGAGGTTGACCCCGCGCTCCCGGGCCGCCCCGGCGACCTGCGCGGCCCGGCCGGGGACGCGGGCCAGGACGGTGTCGAAGAACGCGTCGTGCACGATCTCCACCCCGCCCGCGCGCAGCCCCGCGGCGATCTCGGCGGCCCGGCGGTGCGCCCGCTGGCCGATCGCGGCCAGCCCCTCCGGCCCGTGGTAGACGGCGTACATGCTCGCCATGACGGCGAGGAGGACCTGCGCGGTGCAGATGTTGCTGGTGGCCTTCTCGCGCCGGATGTGCTGCTCGCGGGTCTGCAGCGCGAGCCGGTGCGCGACGGAGCCGTCGGCGTCGACGGAGACGCCGACGAGGCGCCCCGGAAGCTGCCGCTGGATGCCCTCGCCGACCGCCATGTAGCCGGCGTGCGGGCCGCCGAAGCCGTACGGGACGCCGAACCGCTGCGCCGAGCCCACGGCGATGTCGGCGCCGGACTCGCCCGGCGGGCGCAGCAGCGTCAGCGCGAGCAGGTCGGCGGCGACGACGGCCTTGGCGCCGCGCTCGTGCGCCTGCCCGATGACCGGTTCCAGGTCGCGGACGGCGCCGGACGCGCCGGGGTACTGCAGGAGCACGCCGAAGAAGTCGCCGTCCGGCAGGCCGCCGGACAGGTCGGCGGTGACCACCTCGATGCCGAGCGGGACCGCCCGGGTCCGCACGACCTCGATGGTCTGCGGGAGCGCGTCGGCGTCGATCAGGAACGCCCCGGGCTCCGTGCGCCTGGAGACGCGGTGGGCGAGGGCCATGGCCTCGGCGGCGGCGGTCGCCTCGTCCAGCATGGACGCGTTCGCGACCGGCAGCCCCGTCAGATCGCTGACCACGGTCTGGAAGTTCAGCAGCGCCTCGAGGCGCCCCTGGGAGATCTCCGGCTGGTAGGGGGTGTAGGCGGTGTACCAGCCGGGATTCTCCAGGACGTTGCGCATGACGACGCCCGGGGTGATCGTCCCGTGGTAGCCGAGGCCGATCATCGACGTCAGGACGGTGTTGCGGGCGGCGAGTTCCCGCAGCCGGTCCAGCGCGGCGGTCTCGCTCAGCGCGGGCGGCAGGTCCAGGGGGCGGGACGTGCGGATCCCGGCGGGCACGGCGTCGTCGATCAGGGCCTCGACGCCGGAGTAGCCGATGGCGGCGAGCATCCGGGCCTGGTCGCCCGGCGCGGGACCGATGTGCCGGTCGGCGAACGTGGAACGGGGATGCTGGGGCGAGGCCACGGGGGCGAAGAACTGGGCGGTCATGGAGAGCCTCCTGGCTTCTGCGGTCGCTCAGGTCCGCCGCCGGCACGGGGCCGGCGGGCGGGTCTCCCCCTCTGTCATCGGCACCTGAGAGCTTCCCCCGCGCGGCGGGATTTCCCCTTCGGTGAGCCGCCTTCCCCGCACGCGGGAATCGACGCCTGCTTTCCAGAGGTGCCTCGTCCGAGCGGTCCTTTTGCCTGAGAGGTTCCGGGGAGGTTGCCCCTTCGGCGCCCCACACTGGCGGCGTGGGGTCTCTCCCGCACAGGGTCGACGGCATGTCCTTGCACGAACCCTACCCAAAACCGGCACCGTGCTGATCCCGGCCCGGCCGGTACCGGCGGCCCGGCGGCCCCCGGGCGGTACCAGCGAGTAGGATATGGTCGCTTGACCTGGGAGGTAACGGGCCTCGGGGCCTCCGGACGAGATGGGGCCGCGAGGTGATCACGTGACGGCGGAGCGGTACCGGCCGCTCGACTGGGCGCCGCCGGTTCTGGGACGCTGATCACGATGACGGACGGTCAGGGCGGCGGTGGCGCGTGACGCAGATCCGCGACGAGACGGTGCGCCCCAGGCAGGGCGCGACCGCCGGTGTGCCCGTCGACGAGCCCGCCCAGCCGGACCGGATCCGCCGCCCGTCGGACGCGATCAGGTTCGCGGCCTCGGTGACCGGCCTGGCGGCGGTGATGCTGCTGGTGTCGTTCGCGAAGGGGACGACCCACGGCCTGCAGAACGACATCGCGGAGGGCACCGCGCACGCGCCCTGGCTGCTGCTGTCGCTGGCCACGCTCATCTCCAGCTTCGGCGTGCTGGCCGTGCCGATCGCGTTCGGCATCGAGCGGCTGTTCCACAAGGACGGCACCCGCGTCGCGATCGCGCTGCTGGCCGCCATGATCGCGTTCGGGCTCACGGTGGGGCTGGACGACCTGGTCGTGCCGGCCGCGCCCGGCGGAGTGCTGGACTCGCTGATCTGGGGCGGCACGGAGTCGGCCCCGGTGCACACCGACATCGCCCCCGTGATCGCGTTCGTCAGCGCGGTCGGGATGGCCGGGCGCGCCCGCTGGCAGGCCGTGACCTGGACGATGATCGGGCTGGCGGCGCTGACCGGGCTCACCGCCTCCTACGCGTCGGTCTCCGCGCTGGCGGCCACCTACTTCCTCGGCCGCGCCATCGGCCACGGCACCCTGTACGTGGTCGGCACGCCGAACCCGCGTCCCGCGGGCGCCACGGTCGTCACCGCGCTCGAACGGCTCGGGCTGCGCCCCAAGCGGGCGGCGCGCCTCGGCGACCCCGCCGACGGCTCCGAGGAGACCCGCAGGTACGGCGTCGTCCTCGCCCCCGGGCCCCCGCCCGAGGACGCCGGCCGCGCCGCGCGGGTCCCCGCGGGCGGCGGGCATGGCGAATGGGACCTCGAGCTCCACGTCCTGGACCGCGACCAGCAGACCGCCGGGCTGCTGTACCGCGTCTGGCGGCTGCTGCGGCTGCGCGCCACGACGACCGGGCGGGCGCTGCGCTCGCTGCGCCGGTCGCTGGAGCAGGAGTCGCTGATGGCGTACGCGGTGGAGGCGGCGGGCGCCCGCACTCCCCGCCTGGTCGGCACGTCGGAGGTCGGCACGGAGGCGGCGCTGCTCGCCTACGAGCACGTGCCGGGGCGGCGGCTCGCGGACGTCCCCGACGAGGAGATCACCGACGCCCTGCTGGAGGACGTGTGGCGGCAGTTCCGCAAGATGCAGGCGGGACGGCTCGCGCACCGGCGGCTGCAGGACGGGGCGATCGTGGTCGGCGCGGACGGCAGCGCCTACGTCACCGACCTGCGGGCAGGGGAGACCGCGGCGGGCGACCTGGCGCTGCGGCTCGACCTGGCGCAGCTGCTGACGACGCTCGCGCTGCGGGCCGGGCCCGAGCGGGCGGTGGGCACCGCCGTCCCGGTGCTGGGCGCGGAGGCCCTGGCCGCCGCGGTGCCGCTGCTGCAGCGGGTCGCGCTGTCGCGGGCGACCCGGACCGCGCTGCGGCACGACCGGGACCTGCTGACCCGCATCCGGGAGCAGATCGTCCGGCTGAAGCCGGAGACCGAGGACGCGCCGGCCAGGCTGGAGAGGTTCCGGCCCCGGACGATCTTCAGCATCGTGGCGCTGTCGATCGCGGCCTACATCGTCATCCCGCAGCTGGCGAGCCTGGACGTGGGGACGCTGGCGTCCGAGGCGAGCTGGCACTGGGCCCTCGCCGCGCTGGGCGCGGCCGCCCTCACCTACGTCGCCGCGGCCTTCATGCTGATGGGGTTCGTCCCAGAGAGGCTGCCGCTGGGGCGGACGGTGGTGGTCCAGGTCGCCGCGTCGTTCGTGAAGCTGGTGGCGCCGGCCGCGGTGGGCGGTGTCGCCGTCAACACCCGCTACCTGCAGCGCTCGGGGGTGCGGCCCGGCCTGGCGGTGGCCAGCGTCGGCGCGTCGCAGCTGGTGGGCCTGGTCACGCACATCCTGCTGCTGATCCTGTTCGGGTTCCTCACCGGGTCGACGACGGAGGCGACGCAGGATCTCGCGCCGTCCCGCACGATCGTCATCGCGGTGCTGTCGCTCGGGCTGGTGGCGGGCCTGGCGCTGACCGTCCCGCGGGTCCGGCGGGTGGTCACCTCGCGGCTGAGGAGCATGTTCTCCGGGGTCGTGCCGCGGCTGGTGGACGTCCTGCAGAGTCCCAGGAAGCTGTTCACGGGTATGGGCGGGACGCTGCTGCTGACGGTGGCGTTCGTGCTCTGCCTGGAGGCGTCGATCCGCGCGTTCGGCGGTTCGCTGCCGCTGACGACCGTCGTGGTGGTCTTCCTCACCGCCAACGCGGTCGGGTCGGCGGTGCCGACGCCCGGCGGTCTCGGCGCCGTCGAGGGCGCCCTGACGCTGGCGCTGACGATCTCGGGGCTGACCGCGGAGACCGCGGCGTCCGCGGTGCTGCTCTACCGGCTTCTCACGCTGTGGCTGCCGGTCCTGCCCGGCTGGGCGGCGTTCACGTACCTGCAGCGCCGGGAGGCGCTCTGAGCGTCAGCCGGTGCGGCGGGCGCGGCGCCGGCCGGCGAGCTCGTCGTGGGGGTGCTCGTCCGCGTCGCCTGCGGTGGCGGCGCGTTCACCGGGTAGTTCCGCGAGGCTGCCCTCGACCTCCTGCCACACCCTCCCGAGCGCTATGCCGAACACGCCCTGCCCGCCCTGCAGCAGATCGACGACCTCGTCGGCCGAGGTGCACTCGTACACGCTGACGCCGTCGCTCATGAGCGTGATCTGCGCCAGGTCCCGGACGCCGCGGTCCCGCAGGTGGGTGACGGCCGTGCGGATCTGCTGCAGGGACACGCCCGTGTCCAGGAGCCGCTTCACGACCTTCAGCACGAGTATGTCGCGGAAGCTGTAGAGCCGCTGGCTGCCCGACCCGTGCGCCGGCTGCACGCTCGGCTCCACCAGCTTGGTGCGCGCCCAGTAGTCGAGCTGCCGGTAGGTGATCCCCGCCGCTGCGCACGCCGTCGGGCCGCGGTAGCCGACATCCTCCGGCGGCATCGACACCTGCGTGTCGAAGAGCAGGCCCTGCTCTCCGGCACGCCGGGACGCCATGTGCCTGTCGGGGGTCGCCTTGCCCTCGCCGCTGCTCACCGCCACGCGGACCTCCGGCTCATATCATCCCGTGGCGCTTCGTCAAGGGGGTTCGACGAATTACACCACGGGTGTTCCACCAGCACGGTAGGTGCCGGTCAGGGTGTGGTCAACGTTCACCGTCGGCGCGTCGCATGCCCGGATGAACCGGCTTCACGTGGGCAAACTGCGCACCTCCACCGCCTCACCACTCCTACCCCGATGCTCCCCGGCCAAAAACCGCCAGGTCCAGGGCGATGCACAACCAATCGCGCCACGGCATGAACATACACCCGAGAGTGACATTCCCCACTCACCCGAGACATCCCCCGCCCGCCGATAGGCAGGGCGAAACCCCCGCCGGGGGGTGCGGGGGCTGTGCCCCTAGTCCGGGCCCCGAGGGGCCCCGGGGTGACACAGGGTGTGCGAGCGCGGGGAGCAGGTGTGCTTGCGACCACACCCCTCCCCGAGCACGGACTAGCCGGCGCGGCCGAAGTCCTCCGGGGAGATGGTGTCGAGGAACTCGCGGAACTTCTCGACCTCGTCCTCCTGCTCGTCCGGGATGGCGACGCCGGCCTCTTCGAGGACGTCCTCGCTGGCGAAGATCGTGGCGCCGGTGCGCAGGGCGAGGGCGATGGAGTCGGACGGGCGGGCGCTCACCTCGACGCCGTTGGAGAAGATGAGGTCGGCGAAGAAGATGCCTTCGCGCAGCGCGGTGATGTTGACGGTGCGGAGCTGGACGCTGAGGGCGTCCAGCACGTCGCGGAACAGGTCGTGCGTGAGGGGGCGGGCGGGCAGCACCCCCTGCTGGGCGAAGGCGATCGCGGTCGCTTCGACCGCCCCGATCCAGATGGGCAGGTAGCGATCGCCCTCCGTCTCCTTCAACAGGACGATCGGCTGATTGGAGGGCATCTCGACCCGGACGCCGACGACCTCCATCTGCTTCACTGCGGCTCCCTGCTGGTTCTCGCTGTCTCGATCACCACGTGCAGCGGATCGATTCGTGACCGAACCCTGTAGCCAACGTACACCCAGCCCCGGACAGCTCGTGATGCCGCGGGTCGGCAAAATCCTCCCCCGCCGCCCATGATCAGCGGTCGAGGCTTTCGCGGATACCGGCGTCGACCAGCGCGGCGTGGAGCCTGACCGACAGGGCGGCGATCTCCCGCGCGGTCTCGGCGGCCTGCTCGTGGGCGCCCTGGCTGCGGCGGCGCAGCTGCGGCGCGACCATCTGCTCGATGAGGCCGGCCTGCCGGTCGGCGGCGGCCTTGACGGCGCGCAGGTGCCGCACCTCGAAGCCGAACTCGCCGAGCGCGGCGGCGGCCCGCGCGATGCTCAGCGCGTCGCCCTCGTAGTGCGCGCCGGTCCGCCGGACCAGCCCGTACTCCTCCAGCCGGGTCAGGAGCGCGTCGTCGATGCCGGCGCCGTCGACGAGCTGGCGGCGCGTGAGGCGGACGGCCGGGTCCTCGGCGGTGGTGTCGGCGGCGACGAGCGTGCGGGGCCGGCGCGGCGCGGCGGGGCCGGCGGGATGGCCGGAGCCGAGCGGGGGGACGTTCTCGCCGCGGTCGCGCGCCTCCAGGTGCTGCCTGATGACGCGCAGCGGCATGTAGTGGTCGCGCTGCGCGGTGAGGACGAACCGGAGCCGCTCCACGTCGGCGTCGCCGAACTTGCGGTAGCCGGACGGGCTGCGCTGCGGTTCGACGAGGCCCTCGGACTCCAGGAACCGGATCTTGGAGATGGTGATGTCGGGGAACTCCGGCCGGAGCAGGCCGAGGACGTCCCCGATCGTCATCAGGGACCGGGCTGGCTGCGCGTTCAGGGCCCCTCCCATCGTCGCCGCGACCTCGTCCTCGCCCGCCGCTCGCCGGTCAGCCGTGCGCCGGGTTGGTCAGGAACACCAGCCGGAACTTGCCGATCTGCACCTCGTCGCCGCCCGACAGCGCGGCCTGGTCGATCCGCTGCCGGTTGACGTAGAGGCCGTTGAGGCTGCCCACGTCCCGGACGGAGAACGCGGAGCCCTGGCGGGAGAACTCGGCGTGCCGGCGGGACACCGTGACGTCGTCCAGGAAGATGTCGCTCTCGGGGTGCCGTCCGGCGGACGTGCGGTCCTTGTCGAGGAGGAAGCGGCTTCCGGCGTTGGGGCCCCGCTTGACCACCAGCAGGGCGGTCCCCGGGGGGAGCGCCTCCATGGCCATCTGGTCGGGGCCGACCGGTTCTTCGGCGCCCGCGTCGGTGTCCAGGGCCTCGAAGCCGCCGATGGAGATCGTCGAGGTGGACTCGCCGGGCGACTCGCGAGGGGGCAGCGGTGACGGCGAACTCCGGGTCAGCGGAGTGCCGCAGTTCGAGCAGAAGCGGGCATCATCCGGGTTGGCGTGACCGCACTGCGTGCAGTAGACGCTCGGCATCGATCGGCTCGGCCTCCTACCATCGGCGTGCCGCCCGCGGCCGTCCCGCCGCAGCGGGAGCCGCCTGCGCCACGCGCATCCATCAAACCAACCCACGCCGGGGACCCGCCCCCGACCACGGTCCAACTCACCGGCCGCTCACGCGACGGTCGCCAGAACTTACGCGGGTATTACCCGAGGGGTCAACTGGAACGGTGAGCCGACTGGACCAAACTACATTCGTCAATGATCGCAGGTCCATGCCGCCGCGCGGACGGCCCAGATCGCGACGCATGCGCCAGACCCCCGGATTACCGCTTCCCCGTTCCCCTCTACTGAGACCGTATCGCGCCGACGGTCACTTTCGCGCGCGGGTCGATCAGGACGGTGGCGCCCGCCTCCCGCAGCGTTTCGGCCAGGCCTCCGGGGATGTTCAGCGCGGTCGCCAGCGTGTGGGGGTCGCCGATGGCCAGGAAGCGGTACGGACGGGTGAGGGTCCGCCCGTCGGCCTCGATGCCGTGGCCGCCGTCGATGAAGTAGGTGCCGACCCCGGCGCGCACGTCGTTGACCTGGACGACCTCGGCGCCCGCGTCGCGGAGTTCCTCCAGGGCGTCCAGCAGGTCGATCGCCTTGACGCCGCCGCCCGGGTCGTTGACCACCAGTTCGATGCCGGGTCCCTCGGCGGGGAGGGTGCCCGCAAGGATGCCGGAGGTGGTGGCCCGCTCGCGCGCCTGCGCCAGGGCGGTCCCGCCTTCCGCGTCCCGGTCCGGCCCGGCCTTCGCGTCCTCCAGTTCCCGCAGGTCGCCTCTCAGCCGCTCGGACCGCCGGCCCAGATCGGCCAGGACGCCGACGAGCTCGTCCTGCCGGGCGGCGGCGAACGTGGTGTCCCGCGCGGTGGACCGCACCTGGACGGCGACCGCGAAGCCCAGCACCAGGCACAGCAGCCCGGTGGCGAGCCCGGCCCGGCTGACTCGCGGACTCAACAGGCCGGTGAGCACGCGCGGGCCCGCGGGAGCCGCCGGACACCCGTCCGCGTCCTCGCTCGCGGACCCGTCTCCGGGCGCTTCTCCGTCGCCGTGCGCCTTCCCGTCGCCGCTCATGCGCCGACCAGCCTCCGCCGTATGCCCGCCACGTTGGCGAAGATCCGGATGCCGAGGGCGACCACGACCCCCGTGGACAGCTGGGAGCCCACGCCGAGCTGGTCGCCGAGCAGGACGATCAGTGCCGCGACCACGGTGTTGCCGGCGAAGGACACCACGAACACCTTCTCGTCGAAGATCCCGTCCAGCCGCGCCCGGAGGCCGCCGAACACGGCGTCGAGCGCCGCGACGATCGCGATCGGCAGATACGGCCGCAGCCAAAGGGGGACGTCCGGCTGGAGCAGCAGGCCCAGCGCCACGCCGAACACCAGCCCGATCAGCGCGATCACTTCCGGTTCACCCCTCCCCCCGCCCGGCGGCGCCGCCGTGGTGCCGGCGGTGCGGCCGGGCCGGCCGGGCGGCTTCAGCCGTCCCGGGGCATGCGGAGGATGTACCCCACCCGCGGCACCGTGTGGATGAGGCGGGGGTCGCCGTCGTCCAGCTTGCGGCGCAGGGAGCTGATGCAGGTCTGGACGACGCCGTGGCCGCCGCCGAAGTCGTACTGCCACACGTGGTCGACGATCTGCCGCTTGGTCAGGACCCTCCCGGAGTTGAGGAGCAGGTAGCGCAGCAGCGTGAACTCGGTGGGGGTCAGGTCGATCAGGACGCCGCCGCGCCGCACCTCGTAGGCGTCCTCGTCGAGCTCCAGGTCGGCGAACGCCAACCGGGCCCGTTCCCGCGCGCCGGGCCGGGTGCGGCGCAGCACGGCGCGGATCCGCGCGATCAGCTCCTCCAGGCTGAACGGCTTGGTCAGGCGGTCGTCCCCGCCGAGCGTGCGGCCCGTGATCTCGTCGCCGGCGTCGCGGGCGGTGAGGAAGACGACCGGGGCCTCGCAGCCGTCCAGCCGCAGCCGGGCGCGGGCGTCCGGGCCGGACACGTCCGGCAGCATCGCGTCCAGCACGATCAGGTCGGGGCCGAAGCGCGGGACGGCCGCCAGCGCCTCGGCGCCGGATCCGGCCACGGCCGTCTCGAAGCCCTCGTAGCGCAGGGCGGTCGCGACGAGGTCCGCGAGGCGGGCCTCGTCGTCCACGACGAGGATCTTGGTGGGCGTCACGCTGCCAGTCTGTCCGCTGAGCGCCGTGGCCGCACCGCGAGCGTTCCGCGGACATTCTCGGAGATCGTCGTGCGGACGTGTCAACAGCGATCTCACGGGACCGTTCGAACGGAACCCGCGGAGCGAGCCGCCGCGGCCGGCGCGTGGACGGGTCGTCCGGGTCCGTGCCGACCTCAGGCGGCGGCGGGGCGGCCGAGGCCCATGTGAACGGCGAGTCCGGCGAGCACCGAGCCCATCAGGTACCGCTGCGCCCGCTGCCAGGCGGGCCGCCGGGCCAGGAAGACGGCGATGCCGCCGGCGCCCAGCACGATGAGCGCGTTCACGGTGATCGCGACGGTGATCTGGGTGAGGCCGAGCAGCATGCTCTGCACGGCGACGTGACCGCGTTCGGGGTCGACGAACTGCGGCAGCAGCGACACGTACAGGATCGCGATCTTGGGGTTGAGCAGGTTCGTGACCAGCCCCATCGTGAACAGCCGGCGCGGCCGGTCGGCGGGCAGGTCGGCCGGGGCGAACGCCGTCGTCCCGCCGGGCCGGACCGCCTGCCAGGCGAGCCAGAGCAGGTAGAGCGCCCCGCCCACCTTGATGACCGTGTAGAGCTGCGGGACGAGCGTGAAGACGGTGGTGATCCCGGCCGTGGCGGCGACGACGTAGACCAGGAACCCGGCGGCGACCCCGGCCAGCGAGATCAGGCCGGAGCGGCGGCCCTGCGTGACCGACCGGGACACCAGATAGACCATGTTGGGGCCGGGCGTGAGGACGAGGCCCAGCGCGACCAGGGCGATGGCCGCCATGGCGGTGAACGAGATCATTGCGCTCCCGACGTCTCCAGGAGCCTCCGATGCTATGCGACCGCGGCGCGCTCGCTCCCGCCGGGGAACGCCCCGCCCGGCGGCGGACGGGTCAGGAGCCCGCGCGTTCGACGACGACGGCCCATTCCTCCAGGAGCGCCTGGGCCGCGTCCGCGTCCGGTCCCTCGGCCCACAGGTGGGTGACCGGCTCCGTGCGGTCGGGGAGGACGAGCACCCAGCAGCCGTCGTCCTCGACCACGCGGACGCCGTCGGTGGTGTCGACCGTGCGGTCCCCGGCGGCCTCCACGACGTGGCGCATGACGCTGCCCTTGGCCGCCCACGGCGTCGGGACGGAGCGGCGGAGCAGGTGCGCGTCCGGGATGCGGCGGTCGATCTGCGACAGGGTCAGCCGGGTCCGGGCGACCAGGCCGACGAGGCGGACGAACGCCGCGATCCCGTCGACCGTGCCGCTGAACTCCGGCATCAGGAACCCGCCCCGCCCGTCCCCCGCGAAGATGACGCTGGGCTGGGCGGCCGCCTTGGTGAGGACGTCCTGGGACGTGGACGTCCACTCGACCTGGACGCCGTGGAAGCGGCACACCTGCTCGGCGACCCGCGTCGTCGTCACCGGCAGCGCGACCTTGCCGCCCCGCCGCTCCGCCGCGACCAGGTCCAGCATGACCAGGAGGGCGCGGTCGTCGCCGACGAGCTCGCCGTTCTCGTCCACCAGGGAGATCCGCTCGCCGACCGGGTCGAACCGGACGCCGAACGCGGCCCGCGACGACGACACCAGCTCGCCCAGCCGCTCCAGGTCGCGCATCCGCTCGGCGAGCGTCTCGGTCGGGTTGGCCTCGTCCAGGCCGGCGTTGCGGGTGAGGACCTCCACCCCGACCTTGCCGAGCAGGTTGGGCAGGACGAGCGAGGCGACGCCGCCCGCGCAGTCCAGGACGATCTTCAGCCCGGCCTCGCGGACCCCGCGGATGTCGACGCGGCGCAGCAGGTCGCGGGTGTAGGTCTCCACGACGCGCGGCGGGTAGGTCAGCTCGGCGATCTCGCCGGGGAACGCGCGGCGGTACTCCTGCCGGCCGAAGACGCGCTCCAGCTTGCGCTGCGCGGCCTGGGACAGGTCGGCGCCGTCCGGGTCGAGGAAGAGGATGTCGACGCCCTGCGGGTCGCCGAGCGTGGTGCGGATGTAGATGCCGCCGACGCTGTCCTCGCGGCCGGTCTCGAACCGGGCGACGGTCAGCGGGGTCGCCTCCAGGTCGTGGACGTTGATGGCGCTGGCGGTGAGCGCGCTGTTCACCGCGCGTTTCAGCGTGCGGGCGGCGCGGGAGACGTCCCGTCCGGTGACGACCGTGGTGCCCTTCTTCAGCGTCGTCGCGTACGCGCTGGCGAGCCGCACCGCCAGCTCGGGCGTGATCTCCACGTTCACCAGGCCGGACACGCCGCGCGGCCCGAACAGGTTGCGCTGCCCGCGCGACTCCCAGATCACGCTGGTGTTGACGACGGCGCCGGCCTCGATGGTCTTGAACGGGTAGACCTTCACGCCGCTGGAGACGTACGCCTCCGCCTCGATCACGCACTCGTCCCCGATGACCGCGCCCTCCTCGACGCGGGCGCCGGACATGATGTCGGTGTTCTTGCCGACCACGCAGCCGCGCAGGTTCGTGGACGGCGCGACGAACACGTTGTCGTGGACGATGGCGCGGTGCAGGAAGGCGCCCTCCTTCACGACCACGTTGCTGCCGAGGACGGTGTACTCACGCAGTTCGACGCCCGCCTCGACCTTGGCGTAGTCGCCGATGTAGAGCGGGCCCTTCAGGACGGCCTCGGAGTCCACCTCGGCGCCCTCGGCGACCCAGACGCCCGGGGACACCTCGAACCCCTCCAGGTCGATGCCGACCTCCCCGGACAGCATGTCGGCCTGTGCCTTGAGGTAGCTCTCGTGGGTGCCGACGTCCTCCCAGTAGCAGTCGGCGACGTAGCCGAACAGCGGGGCGCCCTCGGCCAGGAGCTTGGGGAACACGTCCCCGGACCAGTCGACCGACTCCCCCGCCGCGACGTGTTCGAGGACCTCCGGCTCCATCACGTAGATGCCGGTGTTGACCGTGTCGGAGAACACCTGGCCCCACGTGGGCTTCTCCAGGAAGCGCTGCACGCGGCCGTCGTCGTCCACGATGATGATGCCGAACTCCAGCGGGTTCGGGACGCGCTTGAGGCCGATCGTGACGAGGGCGCCGTTGTCCTCGTGGAACCGCACCATGTCGGTCAGGTCGATGTCGGTGAGCGCGTCCCCGGAGATGACCAGGAACCGGTCGTCGCGCAGCGCCTCCTCGGCGTTCTTGACGCTGCCCGCGGTGCCGAGCGGTATCTCCTCGGTCGCGTAGCTCAGCGACATCCCGAGTTCCTCGCCGTCGCCGAAGTAGTTGCGGATCAGCGCGGCCAGGAACTGGACGGTGACGACGGTCTCGCTGAACCCGTGCCGCTTCAGCAGGCGCAGCACGTGCTCCATGATCGGCCGGTTGACGAGCGGAAGCAGCGGCTTGGGCTGGTTGGCGGTCATCGGACGCAGCCGCGTCCCCTCGCCTCCCGCCATCACGACGGCCTTCATCGGGGGGTCTCAGCTCCCTTCTGGTCGCCGGCCGGCGGTTCCGCGCCCGGGTCGCCCGGTCGCCCCCGTCCGGGCGCGGGGTCCGGCCCGGAGGCCGGGGACGAGATGCGGCCGGCCAGCGCCAGCTGCCGCGTCTGCGCCCAGTAGAGGACGGCCGCCCACCAGTACAGGGCCGTCCCCCAGATGGCGAACGACCATCCGGTGACCTTCGCCGCCGTCGCCGCCGCGCCGTCATGGTCGCCCAGCAGCAGCAGCGGGAACGCGTACAGCAGGCAGAGCGTCGCCGCCTTGCCGATGAAATGCACCGGAAGCGTCCCGCTGTAGCCGAGCCGCCGCACGATCGGCGCGATCGGCAGGATCGCGAACTCGCGGGCCACCAGTGCCACCACCAGCCACACCGGGATGATGTCGCGGATCGTGAGCCCGATGAGCGTCGCCAGGATGTAGAGGCGGTCGGCCGCCGGGTCGAGCACCGCCCCGAGCTTGCTCATCTGGTTCAGCGCGCGGGCCAGCTTGCCGTCCAGCCAGTCGGACAGGCCCGCGACCACGAGCACGCCGATCGCCCACCAGTCCGCCTCGATCAGCACGAGCCAGAGGAACAGCGGGACGCCCACGAGCCGCGCGAGGCTCAGCGTGTTCGGCACCGTGAAGATCCGGTCCTGCGGGGCTTCCTGCTGTGTGCTCACCGACGCTCTCGCCTCCCCTGGTCCCTTGATCCTGACTCTATCGGTAAGGCTTTTCAAAGCCCCCGATGACGTCGCCCGGCCCCGCCCGGGGGGTCACCGGGGGGCGGCGACGTCCGCGGACGGGAAGACGGCCGTGACCACGAACCCGCCGCCGTCGCCCGGGCCGGCGTCGAGCTTTCCGCCGACGCTGCGTGCGCGCTCGATCATCCCCAGGACCCCGAACCCCTCGGGCGTCCCGCCGGACGGGCCCCTCCCGTCGTCGGCGATCCGCACGACCAGACCGCCGGCGTCGCGGGTCAGGCTGACCGCCGCGCGGCGCGCCGCCGCGTGCTTGACAACGTTGGTCAGAGCCTCCTGGACGATGCGGTACGCCGCGACGCCGAACTCCGGCGGCAGGGGCCCCGCGGCGCTGAGGCCCGCGGGGTCGAAGTCGACCTCCAATCCGGCGCCGCGCGCGGCCTGCACGAGGTCCGCGATGCGGTCCGCGCCGGGCAGCGTCCCGGACGACGCGACGTCGGTCCCCCGCAGGACCTGGAGGGTGCCGCGCAGCTCGGTCCGGGCACCGCGGCACGTTTCGGTGATCGACGTGAGCGCCTCGGCCAGTTCCTCCCGGTCGAGGGGCTGGTCCCGGCGGATCAGGTGCGCCGCGGCGCCGGCCTGGACTCCGATGACCGTGATGCTGTGCGCGAGGAGGTCGTGCAGGTCCCGGGCGATCCGGAGCCGCTCCTCGGCGACCCGGCGGCGGGCCTCCTCCTCCCGGGTCCGCTCCGCGCGCTCGGCCCGCTCGGTGATCGTCGCCAGCCGCGCCCGGTGCACCCGCCACACCTGGACGGCGATCACGACGGCGACGACGGCCTCGATGACCGCGATCTGCTCGTGCAGCGAGGCGCCGCCGACCCGCATCGCCATCCCGAGCACGCACACCGCCAGCAGGAACACCGCGACGGTCACGACGATCCGCACCCGCCGTCCGAGCACCGCGTAGGCGAACAGCGCGATCACCTCGGCGGGCACCAGCGCGTGGTGCTGGTACTGCGCCAGGTGATAGGGCAGCACCAGGACCACCAGGGCGGCCAGCCCCGGCGCGGGCCACCGCCTGATCAGCGCGAGCGGAACGTGCGCGGCGGCCAGCAGCAGCGCGCCGGGCACGTCCAGCGCCCGCACGCCCGGCCACATGACCGCCACCACCGCGGCGGCGACCGCCAGCGTCGCCGCGAACAGGGCGTCCCTCGCCGTCACACCACTTCGGAGCACCGTCGCCACCCGCTCATTTTCCCCGCCCCTCGCGATCATCGCGCACCGCCCCCGCCTATAGTTCTCCGCACCCCATCATGAAGGGCTGACCGTGTCCGTCCCCCCGCCGGCACTCACGATCACCATGGGCCGACGGGCCTACCGGTGGCCCCTCCGGGTCGGCCTGACCGCGCTGACGGCCGGCCTCGCCGTCTCGCTGTCCACGCTGTCGGGCCCCGAGGCGTGGGACCCCGGGGACGCCCGGCGGACCGTCGCCGTCTACGGCGGCGGTGCCCTGCTCATCGCCCTGGCCGCCGCCCTGTGGGCGTTCATTGTCCACCGCGGCCGCCTCGTCGTGGCCATCGGCGAGAAGGGGCTCGTCCTGCGCCGCGGGACGAGGGAGGCGAGCATCCCGGCCGGCGCCGTCGAGGCCGTCGGGATCACGTGGCCCGTCGCCGACCCGGCCTGGACCGTCTGGTTCGACCCCGAGGCAGCACCGGGCGCCAGCACCGTCACGAAGGTCGAGGGCCGCGCGGCCGTCCTGTTCCGTGACCGGTTCCTCCCGCCGGGCTGGATCGAAGCCGTGCACTCCGCGGCCACGGAGGTCCTCGGCGCGCCCTGGCGCGTCCTCGACGAGGAGGGCGAGGAGGTCGGACGGCCTCCCGAGGACGCGCTGCCCAGGGCAGGCCGCATCCGTGTGGACGGCGCCGGCCGTTACCGCGACCGGGACGGCGGCGTCCTTCTCGCCGTGGCCTGCGGCCGGCTCGCCGGGCGGCCGCGGGCCGGGGCCGGCCTCCTCCCCCTCGGTCCCGGCGCCGGCGGCCGGACGATCGTGCTGCGCGATCCCCATGCCCGCACGCTCCTGGTCCTCCGGAGGCGGGCCCCGGTGCCCGGCCGCGACCGGATGCGCGTGTCCGACGCGCACGGCCACCTCGTCGGGGAGATCAGGGGCGGGCAGGAACCGTCCTTCCACACCGCCGACGGCACGCTCCTCGGCACCACCCGGCAGGCCGGCGACCGGTACGTCGTCACCGGCGTGGACGCCAGGGAGTCCGCCTCGCTGCGGATCGGGGACGACGCCGGCGGCGGAGCCGTGTGCCTGGAGCGCTCGCCGTCCGCCCCCGATCCGCTCCGCACGCTCGCCCTGGCCCTCCCCATGGTCGTCCGCCCATCGTGATCCGGATCACCCGCCGGACCTGACCGGTCCGCGGCGCCGCGGGTGGCGGTCAGGTTTCCGGGGCGCAGGTGAGGACGGGTTTCACGTCCAGGATCGGTGTGCCGTCCAGGGCCTCAAGGTCCCGGACGCGGAGGCGGTCGCCGGCGACCTCCAGGACCTCGACCGGGTGCAGCCCGATCGGGTTCGGGCGGTCCGGCGAGCGGGTCGCGAAGACGCCGCGCATCGGCGCCGCGGGGTCGTCGCGCGGGTGGACGCGCAGGACGTCGCGCGGCGAGAGGTGCAGCCAGGTCAGGACGAAGATCCGGTCGCCCGGCCGCAGGCCGTCGAGCGCGGGCAGGACGGGCCGCTCGAAGACCAGCCACGCCTCGGGCGAGCCCTCCGGGCCCTGCTTCGGCGCGGTGGCCCGGTCGGCCAGCGGGGACTCGACGTGCCCGACCGCCGTCACGGTGAAGTCGTCTGGCATGCGTCCGATTCTCTCAGCACGCGCGTCTACCTCACGGACGCCGGTTGCGGCAACGGGGGTGCGGCGGGTTAGCGTCGGGGCGACAGATCGCGGGGGCCCGGCGAACCGGGCTGAGATAGCGGCTGGAACGGCCGCTGACCGCATGAACCTGACCGGGTAATGCCGGCGTAGGGAGAGATCGAGTCTTCATGACCGAAGAGACTGTGGTTCCAGCTGCCCGCAAGACCTACCTCCAGGGCTCGCGGCCCGACATCCGCGTCCCGATGCGGGAGGTGCCGCTGACCAGCGGCGACACCGTCGTCCTGTACGACACGTCCGGGCCGTACACCGACCCTGGCCAGGAGACCGACGTCCGGAGGGGGCTGCCCGCGCTGCGGGAGCCGTGGATCGCGGGGCGCGGCGACACCGCCGCGTACCAGGGGCGGGCGCCGCGCCCCGAGGACGACGGCCGCCGGGACGGCGGGCCCGCGTCGCCGGACCGGGGCGGCGTCCTGCCGCGCCGGCCGCGCCGCGCGACCGGCGGCGCGGTGACGCAGCGCGCCTACGCGCGGCGCGGGGAGATCACGCCGGAGATGGAGTTCGCGGCGCTGCGCGAGGGCGCGGCGCCGGAGTTCGTCCGGGACGAGCTGGCGGCCGGGCGCGCGGTGCTGCCCGCCAACGTCAACCATCCCGAGATCGAGCCGATGGTCATCGGGCGGAACTTCCTCGTCAAGGTGAACGCGAACATCGGCAACTCGGCGGTCGCGTCGTCGGTCGAGGACGAGGTCGAGAAGATGACGTGGGCGACCCGCTGGGGCGCCGACACGATCATGGACCTGTCGACCGGCCGGGACATCCACACCACGCGCGAGTGGATCCTGCGCAACTCGCCGGTGCCGGTCGGGACCGTCCCGCTCTACCAGGCCGTGGAGAAGGTCGGCGGCGATCCGGCCGAGCTGACCTTCGACGTCTTCCGCGACACCGTGATCGAGCAGGCCGAGCAGGGCGTGGACTACATGACCGTCCACGCGGGGGTGCTGCTGCGGTACGTGCCGCTGACGGCGCGGCGCAAGACCGGCATCGTGTCCCGCGGCGGGTCGATCATGGCGGCGTGGTGCCTGGCGCACCACGAGGAGAACTTCCTCTACACCCGTTTCCGGGAGCTGTGCGAGATCTTCGCGGCGTACGACATCACGTGGTCGCTCGGGGACGGGCTGCGTCCGGGCTGCATCGCCGACGCCAACGACGAGGCCCAGTTCGCCGAGCTGCGCACGCAGGGCGAGCTGACGAAGATCGCGGCGGGCTACGGCAACCAGGTGATGAACGAGGGCCCCGGGCACGTCCCGATGCACAAGATCAAGGAGAACGTCGACCTGCAGCAGGAGTGGTGCGACGGGGCGCCGTTCTACACGCTCGGCCCGTTGACCACCGACATCGCGCCCGGCTACGACCACATCACCTCGGCGATCGGCGCCGCGATGATCGGATGGCACGGCACCGCGATGCTCTGCTACGTCACGCCGAAGGAGCATCTCGGGCTGCCGGACCGCGACGACGTCAAGGCGGGCGTCATCGCCTACAAGATCGCGGCGCACGCCGCCGACCTGGCGAAGGGGCACCCGGGCGCGCAGGCGTGGGACGACGCGCTGTCGGACGCGCGGTTCGACTTCCGCTGGGAGGACCAGTTCAACCTCTCCCTGGACCCGGACACCGCCCGCGCGTTCCATGACGCGACGCTTCCGGCGGCCCCGGCGAAGACCGCGCACTTCTGCTCGATGTGCGGCCCGCACTTCTGCTCGATGAAGATCACCCGGGATGTCCGGCGGTACGCCGGCGAGCGGGGCCTCGCCGAGGACGAGGCCGTCGCCACGGGGATGCGGGAGAAGGCCGAGGAGTTCAAGGCCGCGGGAGGGCGCGTCTACCTGCCGCTCTCCCCCGGCGGTACCTGACCGGACGGCACGGGCCCGGCACGGGCCCGGCACGGGCCCGGTGAGCGAGGTGGGCAGGCCCGCCGCGGACGTCGCCGCGGCGGGCCTCCGCATCCCCCGGCGTTGCCCGGGGGTGAGGCGCGGTTACCATCGAGGGACCGTTCCAAAGCCGCGGATCCCCCCGAATCGCCGCAGGCCCGTTGACCCCGCCGGGAAGGACCGACGACCGAGGTGACCAGCGACGACTCGCCCACGGCCCCCGCCCGGGCGGTGCGCGCCGACGTGATCCGCAACCGTGCCCTGCTGATCGGCGCGGCAAGGGAGATGTTCCAGCGCGACGGGGCCGGCGCGTCCCTGGAGGGCGTCGCGCGGAAGGCGGGCGTCGGCATCGGGACGCTGTACCGCCATTTCCCGACGAGGCAGGACCTTCTGGAGGCCCTCCTCGCGGACGCCTACGACGGGCTGGCCGGGAGGGCGCGCGAACTCGTGGTCTCCCCCGACCCCGCGGACGCCCTGATGGAGTGGCTGCACGCCTTCGTCACGCGGGTCACGGCGTTCCGCGGGATGGCGGCGGCCGCCATGGTGTCGTTGCGGGACGAGCGGCCGGGCCCGCCGGCGGCGATGCGCGAGGCCGCCGGGGTGCTGTTCGCCCGCGCCCAGGAGGCCGGGGACGTGCCCCCGGACACCGCGTTCACCGACGTGCTCAGGCTCGCGGGCGCGATCGCGGCGGCCACCGAGCACGCCCCGGAGACGGCCGGCCGGCTGCTGTCGCTCGCCGCCGCCGGGATGGTCCCGGGCAAGGCGGGCCGGCACGGCTAGGGCCGGGGCCGCGGGACGCTGGGCCGCGGGACGCGCCCGGTCATCCCGTCTCCGGGACGGGAAGGACGCGGCGGGGGCCGGGCGGCGTCTCGCCCTTCCTGCGCCATTCCCGCGGGTAGCCGACCGACACCTCGATGTGCGGGACGCCGTCGGTCCAGATCGTCCGCGGGATGTGCAGGTGCCCGTACACGACGGACACCGCGCCGAACCGGCTGTGCCAGCCGGCGGTGCGCTCGGTGCCGCACCACTGCGCGAACTCCGGGTACCACAGGACGCGGGTGGGTTCGCGGACGAGGGGCCAATGGTTGACCAGGACGGTCCGCGTCCCGGGTTCCAGGGCGGCGAGGCGTTCCTCGGTGTAGGCGATCCGGGCGTCGCACCAGGCGTCCCGTGTCGGGTACGGGTCCGGGTGGAGGTAGACCTCGTCGGTGCACACGACGCCCGACTCGTGCGCGATCGCGAGAGCCTCCTCCTTGGTGGAAGCGCCGTCCGGCCGGAACGTGTAGTCGTACAGGGCGAACAGCGGTGCGATCGTCACCGGCCCGCCGTCGCCGTCCCACACCGGGTAGGGGTCCTCGGGGGTGTGCACGCCCAGGCCCCGGCACATGTCGACGAGCCTGCGGTAGCGGGCCTCTCCGCGCAGCCGCACCGGGTCGCCCTTGACCGTCCACAGCTCGTGGTTGCCGGGCGTCCAGATCACCGTGGCGAAGCGTCCGCGCAGTGTGCGCAGGGTCCACTCGACGTCGTCGAGGCGCTCGGCGACGTCGCCCGCCACGATGAGCCAGTCGCTTCGGGCCGCGGGCCGCAGGCCCTCGACGAACGCGCGGTTCTCGGGGAATCCGACGTGCAGGTCGCTGATCGCGTACACACCGCTCATCCAGAGATCGTAGGCCCTCGGAATCCGCGGTCCCCGCGACGGGTCCCGGTCCTGTCCGCTCGTCCCACGACGGGAACGCGGCCCGGGCTCCCGGGGGGAGCGCGGGCCGCGTCTTCGCCGTGCGGTCATCCTTCCTTTCCCCAGAGGTAGACGCCGAGGCTCATCGCGAGGACGCTCGCCCAGCTGGACACCGCTCGCACGTTGTTCCAGACGGTCCAGCGGCCGGAGTGGTCCGACCAGATCTTCGCCGCCTCCGCCGTGTCCGCCGGGATCGTCGTACCGTCCAGGGCGTTGTTCATCGGGATGTTCACCGCGAAGCTCGGGAGGAGCGCGCCGGCGAAGTACACCCCGGCCGCGGCGAAGAACAGGATGGCCGCGGACTTCTCGTCCAGGGTCAGCAGCAGCACTCCCGCCGCGATCGCCACGACCGGGAGCAGCAGGAACATGGCTATGAAGAGCGGGTTCTGGATCTTCTGGTTCATGCCCTGCATGGCCTCGATCGCCGACTGCGGCCGCGCCGCGTTCAGGCCCGGCAGCACGCCGGTGGAGAAGGCGAAGTACGTCCCGGCCATACCGGCGGCCATGATGATCGAGAGGGTCACCGAAGCGCCCGCGAGCGTGGATCTCATCGTCGTTCCGATCTCTTGAGGTGTCGAGTCAGGTGTTCCAGATGCCGCTGGCCGCGGTCCGTCGCGCGTACTCGGTGAAGTCCCGCGGCTCGCGGCCCAGGGCGCGCCGAACGCCGTCGGTGGGACTGGAGTTGCGGCCGTCCAGGACGGTGGTGAACAGGAACGTCAGGAACTCGATGAGCTCCGCGGGGACCCCGTGCTCCTTGAGGACGGCGGTGTAGTCGCCCACGGCGACCGGGACGAACGCGATGTCGCGTCCCGCCGCCCGCCCGATCTCGGCGACGGCCTCGGCGAAGGTCAGGGCGCGCGGGCCGGTCACCTCGTAGACCTGCCCGGTGTGCCCCTCCCCGGTGAGCGCCGCGACCGCCACGTCCGCGATGTCGTCGGCGTCCACGAACGGCTCGGGCACGTCCCCGGCCGGCAGTGCGACCTCGCCCGCCTGGACGGGGTCCAGGAGGTAGTCCTCGCTGAAGTTCTGCGCGAACCAGCTCGCCCGCACGACCGTCCATTCCAGGCCCGCCGCCTGGACGACGCGCTCGCACACCTGCGCCTCGTCCTCGCCCCGGCCCGACAGCAGGACCACGCGCCGCACCCCGGCCTCCACCGCCTGCCGCATGAAGGTCCCGATGGCCTCGGCCGAGCCGGGGGCGGCCAGGTCCGGGTAGTAGGTCAGGTAGACCTTCTCGACGCCCCGCAGGACGGGCTCCCAGCCCGGCTCGTCCTCCCAGTCGAAGGCCGGCGAGGCCGAGCGGGAACCCATCCGGACCGGGACGTCCAGGGCCTCGAGCCGCTCCACCACGCGGCGGCCGGTCTTGCCGGTCCCGCCGACGACGAGGGTGAGGCCGTTCTCGGTGATGTTCTGTGCCGTGTTCGTCATGCCTCCGAGTCAACCGGCGGGACGCTCCGGCCACCATCGTCGAGAGACTCGCCCGCATACGTGAGCGTCTACGCTGGCCCCATGGACGCCCTGACCGACCTTCTCGACGGGCCGCGTGCGCGGGGAGCGTTCATGCTGCGCGCCTCGCTCAGCCCGCCCTGGTCGATGCGGATCCAGGACGAGGCGCCGCTGACGCTGCTGTCGATGGTCCGCGACGACGCGTGGCTGGTCCCGGACGCGGGCGAGCCGGTGCGCGTCTCCCCCGGCGACATGGTGATCTTCCGCGGGCCGGACCCGTACACGGTCAGCGACCACCCGGCGACCGCACCGCAGATCGTCATCCACCCGGGGCAGCACTGCACCACCCCGGACGGGACGAGCATGGCGGGCTCGATGGCCCTCGGCGTCCGCGCCTGGGGCAACGACCCCGACGGAACGTCGGTCATGCTGGTCGGGACGTACCAGCTGCGCGGCGCCGTCACGCACCGGCTCCTCGCCGCCCTCCCCCCGATCGCGATCGTCCGCGGCGACACCTGGAGGTCGCCGCTGGTCGACGTGCTCGGCGAGGAGATCGGCAAGGACGAACCCGGTCAGGACATCGTCCTGGACCGGCTGCTCGACCTGCTGCTCGTCGGGACGCTGCGCGCGTGGTTCTCCCGGCCGGCCGCCGAGGCGCCCGGCTGGTACCGCGCCCACGGCGACGCGATCGTCGGGCCCGCGCTGCGGCTGCTGCACGACGACCTTTCCCATCCCTGGACCGTCGCCGACCTGGCCTCCCGGGTCGGCGTCTCCCGCGCGGCGCTCGCGCAGCGTTTCACGAAGCTGATCGGCGAGCCGCCCATGGCGTACCTGACCGGCGTCCGCCTCGCCCAGGCCGCCGACCTGCTGCGCGAGAGCGACGCGACGCTGGAGGCGGTGGCGCGCAAGGTCGGCTACGGCAACGCGTTCGCGCTCAGCACGGCGTTCAAGCGCGAGCACGGCGTCAGCCCCCAGGAGTACCGCACCGGCCCGGTCGCCCACCCCGTCACCGCCGGGACCGTCACCACCGGACCCCTCACCACCGGGCCCATCACCACCGGCTGACGCTACCGCTCCTTGCGGAGGGTCGGCTCGGCGCGGACGACCGAGTCGTCCGCCGCGTCCGGGATGAACGGGATCACGAACGCGTACTCCGCCAGCACCGACTCGGGGACCTCGCCCGCCTCGCCGAACGCGGCGATCTCGCCCCAGCAGGGCGAGCCGAGCGAGCCGCTGCGGTGCCGCACCGACAGCCCGGCGCACAGGTTGGCGAACCGGAGCCGCTCGGCGAGCGGCAGGCCCGCGAGGGTGGCGAACACGAACCCGGCGGCGAACACGTCGCCGGCGCCGGTCGGGTCGAGCGCCTCGACCGGCAGCGCGCCGGTCTCGGCCCGCTCGCCCGTCGCCGAGTCGATCGCGATGGCGCCGTCCCCGCCGCGCTTGACGACGACCACCGGCACGCGCCCGGCCAGCGCCTCGGCGGCCTTCGCGGGGGTGCCCGTGCGCGTGTAGGCCATGGCCTCGGCGGCGTTCGGCAGGAACACGTCCACGTGCCGGAGGCGGTCGAGGACCTCGGCCGGCCAGGCGCCGGTCTGGTCCCAGCCGAGGTCGCCGAAGATCAGCGCGCCCCGCTCGCGCATCGCCGGCGCCCAGGGCGGCACCGGCCGGTCGACGTCGATGAAGCACGCCCGCGCGGACGGCGGCGCCTCCGCCAGGTCGTCCACCGCGGCGGGGACGGGCCGGGCGTAGGTCACCATGCTGCGGTCGGAGTCGTAGGCCATCGACACCGTCACGGGCGTCGACCATCCGCGCACCCGCCGCGACAGCGCGAGGTCGACGCCCTCCTGCTCGGCGAGGGTCCGCCACAGGTAGGCGCCGAACATGTCGTCGCCGAACGGCGCCGCCAGCCCGACCCGCAGGCCGAGCCGGCTCATCGCGACGGCGATGTTGGCCACGCCGCCGGGCGCCGAGCCGAGCCCGTCGGTGACGATCTCGGTGCCCGGCGGCGGCAGCCCCGGCAGGCCCGTGAAGATCATGTCCATGAAGACCCGGCCGGACAGGAAGACGTCCAGCGCGGGTGCCGGGCCCGTTCCGCCGCCGCGCAGCCGCTCCCCCGCCGGCTCCCGCTCCGCGCAGGGGTCGGCGAGGGACGGCTCGGGCGGCAGGCCCGGCGCGGTCTGCTGAGTCACGATCCCCCCAGGTCGCGAGGCTTGGGCACTTCCTGCCGACCCTAGCCCGCGCCACCGACAACAACGCTCACGACCATGACGCTCGCCTCGTGACGCTCACCTCGCGACGCCCGCCTCGACGACGCTCACCTCGGAACGTACAGCCGGATGTCGTCGACCTGCGCCTTGCCCTCGTAGAAGTTCATGTGCGGGTCACCGATCATGAACCTGTCCGGGTAGGCCGAGCCGGCCGGCCAGGTGTCGCGGTCGGTGAGCGTGCCGCCCGGCCCCTCCCAGGTCCAGTCGGCGTTGAACCGGCCGTCGTACTCCTCCGGCCGCTGGTTGTAGTGCCAGATGGGCTCGCCGTCCTGGACGAAGGCGCGCGTGTACCGGAAGGTCGCCTCCCCCACGTGCGCGAAGACCCCGGACATCTCCATCGTGTAGGCGCCGTCGCGCCGCTCGATCGCGAACGTGTAGGGCTCCTTGGGCAGCAGCTCCGGTTTCATGTCGGCGTTCGAGACGATCGCGCCGCCCTTCCTGAACCCGCACTCGCTGTCCATCAGGTACTCGGTGCCCGGCATGGTCGGATAGCGGCGGTCGTCGGTCATGAACAGCGCGTTGACGCCGTTGCCCGTACCGGCGGAGTACGGCTCGTACTCCCCGGTGGCGGGGTTGCAGTACAGCAGGCCGGAACCGGTGTACTTGTAGCGGTTGTAGCCGTCCATCGCGACCTTGCGGTGGCCGTGGATGAAGATGTTGTTGTGCGGCGCGACCTTGCGGTAGTCCATGATCGACATGTAGTAGAAGCCGTTGGAGTCGGTGCGGACGTCGGCCCACTCGCACTCCGGCCTGGAGAAGTCCCCGCCCGAGGCCCACGGGAAGTTGGTCTTGCAGCCCTCCGGTGAGTAACCGTTGATCCGGCCATCGGGGTAGTCCCACGACCCGTCGCGCTGCCCGCCGAAATCGAGGCCGCGAAGGGTCATCTCCACGCGGTACTCGGCGGGCAGGTCACGGGTCGAGCGGATCACCACGCCGCCCTGGTGGGCCGGCTCCTCCAGGTGCGCGACGCCCTTGCGGGACGTGAGCGTCGGGACCCGGTCGGGCCGGCCGTCGCCGTCGGCGTCGCGGGCGGCGAGCTCGGCGGTGAGCCAGCCGCGCTTGCCGAACGTGAACGACTGCCGGTAGGTCTTCATCTTCGCGAGCTGCTCGCGGAAGGCCGGGCCTCCCATGGTGTCGAAGTAGGCGCCGTCGTTGTCGTACATGTCGACGTTGTAGGGACTGGACGGGCCGTCGCCGTCCCGCTTCCAGGGCGCCTTGCCGCTGTCCAGATGCCGGTCGAAGGGCTCGGCGGCGGCCAGCCGCCAGCCCTCCCGGGCACCGGGCGGGCCCGCACCCGCGTGGGCGGGGGCCGCGGCCAGCGCCGCCGGCAGGACCAGCGGGAGCGCCAGCGCCACGGCGCCGCGGACGATGTTCCTCATGTCGGAGCCTTCCTCGGGTCGGGGCCGTTCTCGCCGCGCGGGCGCGGCCTCGGCACGTTCAGGGCGATCTTCAGTGACGCTAGGCCGCCGCCGCGCCCGTGGCCACGGCAAACATCGCCAAAGTGGTATTGACCAGTCGCCACAATGGGACATACCGTGTGCCACGACGGGAACAGCGTCAAGGGAGGTGAACGGCATGCCATCCGCCGGTGAGGCCCGGTCCGGGAGCACGAAACGGCAGGCGGTGCGCCGCGAGCTGCTCGCGATGCTGGACGGGCTCGACGTCGGGGACGCCCTGCCGTCCGAGCGCCGGCTCGCCGACGAACTCGGCGTCTCCCGCCCGACACTGCGCCAGGCCATCGACGGCCTCGTCGCCGAGGGCCTGCTGGACAGGCGGCACGGAAGCGGCACCTACGTGGCCGAACCCCGGATCGCCGTCCCGCTGACCATGACCTCGTTCACCGAGGACATGGCCAAGCGCGGAATGAAGCCAGGGGGCCGGGTCCTGTCGTTCCGCACCGAGACCGCGGGGGCGCGGATCGGCAGGCGGCTGGCCCTGTCCCCCGCCGAAGAGGTATTTACCATTCGGCGGCTCCGGCTCGCCGACGGCACCACGATGGCCATCGAGACGCTCTTCCTGGCGCGGTCGCTCATGCCGGGCTTGCGGCGCCACGACCTGGAGGGGCGGTCGTTCTACGACCTGCTGCGCGGCAACGGCATCGTGATCGCCTCGGGGACCGAGACGATCGAGCCGACCGTCACCACCGCCGAGGAGGCCGCCGAGCTGGACGTGCCGGTGCACACGCCCGCGTTCCTGTTCGAGCGGATCACCAGGGACCAGGACGGACGTCCGCTCGAATACGTCAGGTCCGTCTACCGGGGTGACCGGTACCGGCTGGAACTCGACCTGCGACCACCGACCCACTGACCACCCGCCCCTGGCGCACGCCGCTCAGGGAGCACGACAGTCCGCGCTGACGGGGGCGACAGCGCACGACCCACCCCCCCCCGGAGAAGTGAGGCGACTTCACCATGGACGTCATCAAGGACATCCTCACGTTCCTGGCCGACAACGTGTTCGGCCAGGTGCCCATCCTCATCGGGCTCATCACCCTCGTCGGGCTGATCCTGCAACGCAAGCGTTTCGAGGACGTCTTCGCCGGCGCGCTGCGCGCCACGATCGGCGTGGTCATCCTGTTCATCGGCGTGGAGGTCTTCACCGGCGGGCTGACCAGCTTCCAGACGGTCCTCGCCAGCGCGATGGGGACGACCCCGCCGAAGGCCGACAACACCCTCGCGGACTTCCTCACCGACCAGGGCGGGACGATCGCGCTGGTCATCACGGTGGCGTTCCTCGCCCACGTGCTGGTCGTGCGGCTCTTCCCCGCGGCCCGGTACCTGTACCTGACCGGGCACCTGATGTTCTGGATCAGTACGGTCACGGTGGCGTCGCTGGTGACGATCGCGCCCGGCGCCGACCAGCTCACGCTGGTGCTGTGCGGGGCCGGGTTCGTCGCCGCGTACTGGACGCTCCAGCCGCTGTGGATGCGGCCGCTGATGCGCCGCGTCATGCCGGACGACCGGTTCGGGTTCGCGCACACCAGCTCGCTCGCCTGCCTGATCACCGGCTACGCCGCCCGCCCGCTGGGCTCCCGCGAGAAGCACGACACCGAGAAGCTGAAGCTGCCGCGCCAGCTGTCGTTCTTCAAGGACGTCAACGTCAGCACGGCGCTGATCATCTCGGTGATCATGCTGGTGGCGGTCGCGTTCGCCGACGGCGGCGTGGTGAACGAGGCGGCGGCCGAGATGGACGACAAGCTGTCCCCGTGGGTGTGGGCGCTGCTGGTCGGCCTCCGGTTCGCCGGCGGCATCGCGATCCTGCTGTTCGGCGTGCGGATGTTCCTCGCCGAGATCGTCCCCGCGTTCAAGGGGTTCAGCGACAAGGTCATCCCCGGCACCCGCCCCGCGCTGGACGCGCCGACCGTCTTCCCCGTCGCCCCGACCGCCGTCATGGTCGGGTTCGTGGCCTCCACCGCGGTGTTCCTGGTCTGCCTCGGCGTGTTCGCCGGCGCGGGCTGGTTCACCCTCGCCCCGCCCATGATCATGCTGTTCTTCGTGGGCGGCGCGGCCGGGCTGTTCGGCAACGTGGTGTCCGGCTGGCGCGGCGCCGTCCTCGGCGGCGTCATCACCGGCCTGATCCTCGCGGTCGGCCAGGCCCTCACCTGGGGCCTGTACGAGAAGACCGCGCCCGAGCTGGCGACCCTCGCCGACCCGGACTGGTACGCGATCGCCTGGCTGCTGGAGGCCGCCGACCCGGTCATCGGCGACAGGTCGATCTGGCTCGTGCCCGCCGTGGCGATCGCCGCCACGGTGGTCACCCTGCTGCTGCTCGGCCGCGCCGAGCGCCGCAGGGCGGCCGACGCCGACGGGGACGCGTCGCCGGGGGACGGCGACACGGCCTCCGCGAAGGCCTGACCCACGATCACCCCCACCCGTGATCACGAGAGAGAAGGACCGAGATGGCACTGGACCGGCAACTGGAGATCCTCGCGGTCTGCGGCGTCGGCATGGGCACCAGCCTGATGCTCAAGATGACCGCCGAGGACGCGCTGCGCTCGCTCGGCGTCGAGGCCCGGGTGGAGAACACCGACGTCTCCTCCGCACGCGGGATGACACCCGACGTCGTGATCGGGCAGGGCATGCACACCAGCGAGATCGCCGACCTCGCGCCCGTCGTGATCACCGTCAGCGACTTCATGGACAAGGAGGGCCTCGAGTCCCAGCTGCGCGAGCGCCTGACCGAGCAGGGCTGGCTCAAGTGAGCGTGGTGACCGCGACGGCCGGCGTGCGGGCCGGCGACTGGCGGGAGGCGGTCCGCGCGGCGGCCTCCGCGCTGGTCGAGGCGGGCGCCGCCGGTGCGGGCTACCCGGACGCCTGCGTCCGGGTGGTCGAGGAGAACGGCCCGTACATCGTGCTGACGAAGGGGCTGGCACTCGTCCACGCCCGCCCGGAGGACGGCGGGCTGGCCGTCGGCGTCGGCGTGACCCGCCTGGCGACGCCGGTCGAGTTCGGTCATCCCGACAACGACCCGGTGGACCTGCTGCTCGCGTTCTGCACACCCGACCCGGACGCGCACGTCGGCACGCTGTCGGGCCTGGCGCGCGCGCTGTCCGGCGGCCTGGCCGACCGGCTCCGCGCGGCGTCCGGCGAGGACGGCCTGGCGCACACCCTGAAGGAGGCCCTGCCTGATGCCTGAGGCGGCATCTCCCCGGCGGCACACCCCGGACCCCCGCGAACGGTCGCAGTTCCCGGGCCGGGTGCGGAACCTGCTGGACGACCTCGACACCGCTTCCGGTGAGGCGATCGGCGACACCGCCGCGCTGCTGCTGGAGTCGGTCGAGACGGACGGGATCGTGCACGTCGCCGGGGCCGGGCACTCCCTGGCGATGGTGTGCGAGACGTTCTACCGGGCCGGCGGCCTCGCCGCGGTCCGCCCGATCTGGGATCCCGGCGTGTTCCCCCTGGACGACGCAGTGCGCAGTACCCGCGTCGAGCGGCGGGGCGGGGTGGGCCGCGCGGTGGTCGCCGGCGCGGCGCCCGCCCCGCCCGACGTGGCGGTGGTGTTCTCCACCAGCGGCCGCAACCCGTACCCGGTCGAGGTCGCCGAGGAGTGCGCGGCGCGCGGCGTCCCGGTCGTCGCGGTGACCTCGGCGCGGGCGTCGCGGGGCGCCGCGGCGCGGGCCGACACGACGCTGGCCGACCACGCCGCGATCGTGCTGGACACCCGCGTCCCGCCCGGCGACGCGCTGCACCCCGCGGAGGAGCCGCGCACGGCGGCGGCCTCCACGATCCTCGCCGCGTACGCGTGGGCGCGGGTGCTGGCCGCGCTCGACGACCTCGCGGCCGACCGCGGCACGGAGCTCCCCCGCTGGACGAGCGCGAACGTCCCCGGCGGCGACGAGGTGAACGCCGCGCTCCTGGAGCGCTACCGGCACCGCGTTCCCGAGCTCACTGGAGAGTAGGAACCGGGCCTCTTCCTGCGGCGTTTCTCATATGGACCACCTCGCCCCCTATGGCATGATGCGGGCCAGATCGGACCGGAACGAGGAGCGAGATGACGACGAGACCGACCGGGGACGACCTCCTTGCCGTGTTCAACCGCGCGGACCTCGGCGGCGACGAGCGGCTCGACCTGATGGAGTTCACGCTCGTCCTGGAGGAGCTGGGGCTCTCCTGGACGCGCGCCGAGACGCAGGACAGGTTCGAGAAGGCGGACAGCAACCTCGACGGGTTCATCTCCTACGGGGAGTTCCGCGCCATCCTGGAGTCGCAGGGCTGGGCCGAGGGCCCGCTGCCCGGCGCGCGAGCCTGACCGGCGGCGAAGGGCACGGGCCCGCCGGCGCTACGGCCGGCGGGCCCGTTCCATGTCCGGTGACCGGGCTCAGGCCTTGCGTCCGCGCAGCATCCGGTACCTGCGGACGAGCGCCGCGGTGGACGCGTCGGAGGCCCCCGCCGGGGGCTCGTCGGCGGTGAGCGCGGGCACGAGGTCCATGGCCATGACCTTGCCGAGCTCGACGCCCCACTGGTCGAAGGAGTCGATGCCCCAGATCGTCCCCTCGACGAAGACGATGTGCTCGTAGAGGGCGACGAGGGCGCCGAGCGTCTTCGGCGTCAGCCTGGGCGCCAGGATCGTGCTGGTCGGGCGGTTGCCCGGCATGACCTTGTGCGGGACGGTCTCCGCCGGCGTCCCCTCGGCGGCGATCTCCTCGGCCGTCTTGCCGAACGCGAGCGCCGAGGTCTGCGCGAGGAGGTTCGCGGTCAGCAGGTCGTGCATGCCCGCCGGCCCCTCCACCGCGGGCTCCGCGAACGGCTCGGCGAAGCCGATGAAGTCGGCCGGGACGAGGCGGGTGCCCTGGTGCAGGAGCTGGTAGAAGGCGTGCTGCCCGTTGGTGCCGGGCTCGCCCCAGAAGATCGCGCCGGTCTGCGCGACCACGGGCGCGCCGTCGGCCCGCACCGACTTGCCGTTGGACTCCATCGTGAGCTGCTGGAGGTAGGCCGGGAAGCGGGACAGCCGCTCGCTGTAGGGCAGGACCGCCCGGGTCTGCGCGCCGAAGAAGTCGGTGTACCAGACGCCGAGCAGCCCCATCACGACGGGCATGTTCGACTCGAGCGGCGCCGCGCGGAAGTGCTCGTCGATCTCGCGGAACCCGGCGAGCATCTCGCGGAACGCCTCGCCGCCGATCGCGATCATCAGGGAGAGGCCGATGGCGCCGTCGAGGGAGTAGCGGCCGCCGACCCAGTCCCAGAAACCGAACATGTTGGCGGTGTCGATGCCGAATTCGGCGACGCGCTCGGCGTTGGTCGACACGGCGGCGAAGTGGCGCGAGACGGCCGCGCCGTCGCCGAGCCGGTCGACGAGCCACTGCCGCGCGACCTTGGCGTTGGTGAGGGTCTCCAGCGTCCCGAACGTCTTGGAGCTGATGACGAACAGCGTCTGCTCGGGGTCGAGGCCGGCGAGCTTCCCGACGATGTCGGCCGGGTCGATGTTGGACACGAACCGGCAGGAGATCCCCGCATCGGCGAAGTCGCGGAGGGCCTCGTAGGCCATGGCGGGGCCGAGGTCGGAGCCGCCGATGCCGATGTTGACGACGGTCGTGATGCGCTTGCCGGTGAACCCCGTCCACTCCCCCGAGCGGACGCGCCCGGCGAAGTCGGCCATCTTGTCCAGGACGGCGTGGACGTCGCCCGCGACGTCCTGCCCGTCCACGGTCAGCGCCTCGCCGGGCGGGAGCCGCAGCGCGGTGTGCAGGACGGCGCGGTCCTCGCTGACGTTGACGTGCTCCCCGGTGAACATCGCCTCGACGCGGCCGCGCAGGCCGGCCCGTTCGGCGAGCGCCACCAGCAGCCGCATGGTCTCGCCGGTGACGCGGTGCTTGGAGTAGTCCAGGTGGAGGTCCCCCGCGGTGACCGTCATGCGGTCGGCGCGCCCCGGATCGTCCGCGAAGAGTTCGCGCAGGTGCCGCCCGGCGATCTCCGCCTGGTGCGCGGCCAGCGCGGACCACTCGGGCGACTCGGTGATATCAGCCATTGCCTCTCTCATCTCATTGCGGGGCGAGACGGGCGCCGATGCCCCCCGGGCGCCGCGCCGTCCCCCACCGGCGATCATAGGTCGGCCGCGCGTGACCGTATCAGGCCATCCCCCGACCCGCCGCCGGACCGCGCTTCCGGGTGCGGGGGCCCGCCCGCCGCCGGGCGTCCGGCCCGCCGGTAGGGTCGCGGCACGCCGCCACCCGCAGGAGGTTCCGTTGAGCCAGGCCCCCATCGAGCTCACGCGGATGTTCGATCTGACGCCGCTCGGCGAGGACTCCTTCGTCGCCGACTCGCCCTCCGTGGTGCGGCCGCGGCTGTTCGGCGGCCAGGTCGCCGGGCAGAGCCTGCGCGCCGCGTGCCTGACGGCCGGGGGGCGCCCGCCGCATTCGCTGCACGCCTACTTCATCCGCCCCGGGTCGCCGGACGAGCCGCTGAACTTCGACGTGTCCCGTACCCGGGACGGCCGGTCGTTCTCCACCCGGCACGTCACGGCGAGCCAGGGCGGGAAGCCGATCCTGGAGCTGATCGCCTCGTTCCACGAGCCGGAGGACGGGTTCGACTGGCAGCTCGGCCCGCCGTCCGGCACGCCGGGGCCGGACGGCCTGCCGAGGCTCGTGCTCCCGTCGTTCCTCCGGCACTCCGTGGGGTTCGACATCCGGGTGGTGGATCCGCCCGCCGCGGACGAGTGGCCGATGAGGCACCCCTTCTGGATCCGGGCGGACGGGCCGGTCGGCGACGATCCGGCGCTTCACGCGTGCCTGGTCGCCTACCTGTCGGACCTGGGGGTCGTCAGCAGCGCCCGCGCCCCCGGGTCGCCGCGGAAGCTGGCCACGGCGGTCACGCTCGACCACGCGATGTGGTTCCACCGGCCGCCGCGCGCCGACCGGTGGCTGCTCTTCTCGGCGGACCCGGTGACGAACCACGGTGCCCGCGGCCTCGCGCGCGGAACGCTCCACGCGGCCGACGGGACGCTGGTGGCCTCGATCGCCCAGGAGGCGCTGCTGCGCCCCGCGTCCTGACCGGCCGGCCGCCGGGGCTCAGGTCTCGGCGGCGGTCAGCGCGGGGACGGGCTGCGGGACGGCGGCCCCGGTCGCCGCCGGGGCCCGTTCCGCCGCGGCGGCGCGCGCCCTGCGGACCCGGTCCAGCCCGTAGGCCGCGGCGGCGGTGGTGGTGAGGCAGAGGGCCCCGGCGAGCATCAGGGCCGTGCGGGCGCCCAGCGTGTCGCACAGCGCGCCCAGCGCGGGCCCGCCGACGGCGCCGGACGCGGCGCCGACGACACCCTGCGCGGAGATGACGCGGCCGCGCAGGTGGCCGGGGCTGTCGAGCTGCGTCCGGGTGCTGACGGTGGTGTCCAGGACGACCGCGGCGGCGCCGATCGGCAGGATCGCGGCGGCGAACAGCAGCAGGTTCGGGGCGGCGCCGCTGAGCGTCTGCACGAGCGCGCAGACCGTCGCGGCGGCCAGCAGCAGGCGCATCGGAAGGCGGCCGCGGGACGCCGCGAAGACACCGCCGAGCACGGTGCCGACGGCGAGCACGACCGACAGCACGCCGTAGCCGGAGGCGCCGGCGCCCAGCGGGCCGTCGCTCATCGCGGCCATGGTGACCTGGTAGTTGCGGCCGAGGCTGCCGAGGACGAACGCGAGCCCGAACATGATCAGCAGGCGGGGTTCGCGCAGCACGTACCGGAAGCCGGCGACGATGCCCCGCTCCCCGGGCGCGGACGGGGGCAGCGGGAAGAACTCCCGTTTGCGCATGAACGAGAGCGCGACCAGCACGGCGAGGAAGCTGGCGCCGTCGGCGAAGAAGACGGCGGGCACGCCGAAGAGGGGGATCGCCGCGCCCGCGAGGCCCATGCCGAGGATGCGGGCCGCGGAGCTGAGCACGGAGCCGAGCGCGATCCCGTTGGACAGGTCGTCGGGGCCGACGACCTCGCTGCCGAACCGGCCGAGGGCCGGTGCGGTGAGCGCGGTCGTGACACCGGTGGCCAGCGAGATCGCGTACAGCAGGCCGACGCCGGACGGTTCGCTCAGCGCCAGGAACGCCAGCAGCACCGACAGCACCGCCTTGACGACCTGTCCCGACGCCACCACCCACCGGGTGGGCAGCCGGTCGGCGAGCACGCCGCCCCACGGGCCGAGCAGCACGGTCGGCAGCGTCTGCATGACCAGCCCGAGGCCCATGCTGGTGGCCGAGCCGGTGATGGACAGGATGAGCCAGTTCAGCGCGAGGTTCTGCATCCATGTCCCGGTGATCGAGACGAAGTCCGCGACGGCCCAGAGCCGGTAGTTGCGATGGCGCAGCGATCGCAGCATCACGGGGAACGCCAACGTCTTCCTCCCCAAAGTCCACGTCAAACCGCATTAAACGCGGGGCACGTTTGGCACGTTCCAAACCAGCGAGGCTTATGAGACATATCACGTTTGACCTGGATGAACGCGGGTGGCCCGCAAGGCGGCCGATCGCCCCGCGCCACCGGGGCTAGGCTCTGCCTCGGCCGCCCGCGCGGGCGGGCGGGCCGTTGTCGGTACGGGATGGGAGTCCGAATTGGGCGAGCGTGCGTTCTGGGTGGGCACCTACACCGGTGAGGCCGGCGGCGGAGCGGGCGTGTACCGGGTGCTGCGGCGCCCCGGCGGCGCCCTGGAGGCGCCGGCGCTCGCGGCCGAGGCCGCCTCCCCCTCCTACCTGGCCGCGCACCCCGGCACGAACGTGGTCTACGCGGTGCGGGAGGAGGACCCGGGCGCCGTCCTCGCCTACGAGACGGCGGACGGGCGGCTGCGGGAGATCGGGAGGCGGGAGGCGGGCGCGCTGCCGTGCCATCTGTCCGTGACGCCCTCGGGCGGGCACCTGATCGTCTCCGACTACGGGTCCGGGACGGTCCGGGCCGTCCCGCTGCGCCCCGGCGGCGGATTCGCCGGCGACCCGGACGCGGCCGAGGGGCACGGGAGCGGGCCGCGGGCCGACCGCCAGGAGGGGCCGCACGCCCACGGGAGCGCGCACGCCCCGGACGGGACGGTCCTGACGGCCGACCTGGGAGCCGACCTCGTCCGCTCGTTCCGGATCGAGCGCGGCGCCCTGCGGCTCGCCGGGGAGACGCCGCTCCCGGCGGGATGCGGGCCGCGGCACCTGGCCGTCCACCCGGGCGGGCACGTGCACGTGGTGACCGAGCTGGCCGCGACCGTGATCGTCCTGCGGCCGCTGGACGGATACTCCGGCCTGGAGATCGTGGCGGAGTCGCCCGCGACGGCGGGACCGGCGGGCGCCCCGGCCCAGCCCGCGGCGATCAAGCTCGGCGCCGGCGGCGGGTACGCCTACACCTCCACGCGCGGCGCGGACGTGGTCACGGCCCACCGGGTGCTGGACGGCGGCGCGGCGCTGGAGCCGGTCGCCGACGTCCCGTCCGGCGGGGCCTGGCCCCGCGACCTGCACGTGGACGGCGAGTGGATGCACGTCGCCAACGAGCGCGGCGGCACGATCGCGACGTTCCGGATCGGGGCGGACGGGGTCCCGGTACCGGCGGGAACGCCGCTGCGCGTGCCGTCACCGGCGTGCGTGATCCCCGCCTGACGCGCGTTTTCCGCAGGGGCTCACGGGCACCTCCCCAGGGAAGAGCGGACACCTGAACAAGGGACACCACCCGGGGAGCATCCCGACATGACGACGATCGCCACGACCAATCCCGCGACGGGAGAGGTCGAGAAGACCTTCGACGCGCTGACCGACGAGGAGGTCGACCGGCGCGTCGCACGCGCGGCGGAGACGTTCGCGTCCTACCGCACGACGAGCCTCGCGCAGCGCGCGGAGTGGATGCACGCGGCGGCGGGCATCCTCGACCGGGAGTCCGGCCCCATCGCCGCGATGCTGACGACGGAGATGGGCAAGACGCTGAAGGCGGCCGTGGCCGAGGCGCAGAAGTGCGCGAAGGCGTGCCGGTTCTACGCCGACCACGCGGAGGAGTTCCTGGCCGACCGCCGCCCGGCTGACGCGGAGGACGTGGGCGCGCGGGACGCCTACGTGCGGTACGAGCCGCTCGGGCCCGTGCTGGCGGTCATGCCGTGGAACTTCCCGCTCTGGCAGGTGATCAGGTTCGCCGCGCCGGGCCTGATGGCGGGCAACACGGGGCTGCTGAAGCACTCCTCGAACGTCCCGCAGACGGCGCTGTTCCTGGAGGACCTGTTCCGCCGCGCCGGGTTCCCCGAGGGCGCGTTCCAGACGCTGCTCATCGGCTCGTCCGAGGTGGAGCGGGTGCTGCGCGACCCGCGGGTGAAGGCCGCGACGCTCACCGGCAGCGAACCGGCGGGGCGCTCGGTCGCCTCGATCGCCGGCGACGAGGTGAAGGCGACCGTCTTGGAGCTCGGCGGAAGCGACCCGTTCGTCGTGATGCCGTCCGCCGACATCGAGGCGGCCGCGCGGACCGCCGCGGAGTCCCGGTGCCTCAACAACGGGCAGAGCTGCATCTCGGCCAAGCGCTTCATCGTCCACGACGACTGCGCCGACGAGTTCGAGCGGCTGTTCGTCGAGAACATGCGCGCGCAGAAGGTCGGCGACCCGATGCAGGACTCCACCGACGTCGGTCCCCTCGTCAGCGAGGAGGGACGCGCCGAGGTCGAGGAACTGGTCGCCGACGCGACCGGCAAGGGCGCGACCGTGCTGTGCGGCGGCGAGCGCCCGGCGGGGCCCGGCTGGTTCTACCCGCCGACGGTGGTCTCCGGGGTGACCCCCGGCATGCGCATGTACCACGAGGAGGTCTTCGGGCCGGTCGCCTCGCTGTTCCGCGCCGCCGGGATCGCGGAGGCGATCGAGGTCGCGAACGCGACGGGCTTCGGGCTCGGCTCGAACGCCTGGACCCGCGACGACGCCGAGCGGGAGCGGTTCGTCCGGGAGCTGGACGCCGGGCAGGTCTTCGTCAACGGGAAGACGACGTCCTACCCGGAGCTGCCGTTCGGCGGCACGAAACGCTCCGGCTACGGGCGCGAGCTGTCGGCGGAGGGCATGCACGCGTTCTGCAACGCCAAGACGGTCTGGGTGGGCTGACCCTCTGCGCCCCGGCCGGGGCGCAGGGGGCCGGCGCGCCCGTCAGTCCTGCTTGGGCCGCTTGGCCACGAGCGTCAGCACGTCGTACTTGGCGACCGACGCGCCTTCCTGGTTCGTGACGTCGGTGTCCCAGCGGACCTCGCCGTACCCGGCGCCCTCGCGCGGCGAGATCTGCTTCGCGGTGAGCGTGACCGTCAGCTCGTCGCCGGGCTTGACGGGGGTGAGGAACCGCAGGTTCTCCAGGCCGTAGTTCGCCAGGACGGGCCCGGGGGCGGGCTCGACGAAAAGGCCCGCCGCGAACGACACGACGAGGTAGCCGTGCGCGACCCGGCCGCCGAAGAACGGGTTGGCCTTCGCGGCCTCCTCGTCCATGTGCGCGTAGAAGACGTCGCCGGTGAACTCCGCGAAGTGCTCCACGTCGGCGAGGGTCACGGCGCGGGGGCCGCCGACGGCGGTGTCGCCGGCGCGCAGGTCCTCCAGGTGCTTGCGGAACGGGTGCTCGGCGGTGACCGTCCGGTCGGTGCCGGGGACCCACCGCCCGGTGATCGAGGTGAGCATCGCGGGCCCGGCCTGGACGGCCGTGCGCCGCATGTGGTGCACGACCCCGCGGATCCCGCCCAGCTCCTCGCCGCCGCCGGCGCGGCCGGGGCCGCCGTGGACGAGCGCGGGCAGCGGCGAGCCGTGCCCGGTCGACTCTCCGGCGTCCTCGGAGTTCAGCACCAGCAGCCGCCCGTGCCACGGCGCGGCGCCGAGCACCACGTGCCGGGCGAACCCGGCGTCGCCGGTCACGACCGACCCGGCGAGGCTGCCGCGGCCGCGCACCGCCAGCTCGACCGCGTGGTCGGCGCCGTCGTAGGGGAGCAGCGTGCTCACCGGCCCGAACGCCTCGACCTCGTGCGGCTCGGCGCGGGCGGTGTCGTCGGCGCGCAGCAGGATCGGCGACATGAACGCGCCGCGCTCGGCGTCCGCGCCCCGGACGTCCACGCGCCCGGGGTCGCCGAAGACGAGGCTTCCCGCGTCCAGGAGCGCCTTCAGCGAGCGCCGCACCTCCTCCCGCTGGTCGAGTCCCGCCAGGGCGCCCATCCGCACGTCCGGGTCGGACGGGTCCCCGACCACGACCCTGGACAGGCGGTCGCGGACGGCTTCGGCGACGTCGTCGATGAGCGCGGCGGGGACCAGCGCGCGGCGGATCGCGGTGCACTTCTGCCCCGCCTTGACGGTCATCTCGGTGACGAGCTGCTTGACGTACAGGTCGAACTCCGGCGTGCCGGACGCGGCGTCCGGGCCGAGGATCGAGCAGTTCAGCGAGTCGGCCTCGGCGTTGAACCGGACCGCGTTCCCCACGATCGCCGGGTGGGTGCGCAGCAGCCGCGCGGTGGACGCGGACCCGGTGAACCCGACGATGTCCTGCTCGGTGAGATGGTCGAGCAGGTCGCCGGGGTCTCCGCAGACCATCTGCACGGTGCCCTCCGGCAGGATGCCGGACTCGGCGATCAGCTCGACGAGCCGCGCCGTCAGGTAGGCGGTCTGGCTCGCGGGCTTGATCAGGCTCGGCACTCCGGCGAGGAACGCGGGCGCGAGCTTCTCCAGCGGCCCCCACACCGGGAAGTTGAACGCGTTGATCTGGACCGCGACACCGTGCGACGGGGTGCACAGGTGCTGCCCGACGAACGTCCCGCCCTTCCCGAGCGGCTCGACGTCCCCCTCGATCAGCACCGTGTCGTTCGGCAGCTCCCGCTTGCCCTTGCTCGCGTAGCCGAACAGGACCCCGATGCCGCCGTCGATGTCGAACTTCGAATCGCCCGGTGTCGCGCCCGTCCGCGCCGACAGGGCGTACAGCTCCTCGCGGTGCTCCCGCAGGTGCGAGGCGAGCGCCTTCAGCAGGGCGGCGCGCTGGTGGAACGTCAGCTCCCTGAGCACCGGGCCGCCGACCGCCCGCCCGTACCGGAGGGCGGCGCCCATGTCGATGCCCGCCGAGGAGATCCGGGCGACCTCCTCTCCCGTGACGGCGTCGCGCAGCGGCGCCCCCTCGTCCTCTGGAGCATGCCAAGAACCCGACACATAACTGCGCAGCACCACTGGGACCTCCTTGTCCGTTTCTCTGAGTCTTCCTGCCACCCGCGAGCGTGGTTCACGCCTCGCAGACATGACAGCCGGGATGCGGTCCGTTTGTGTACTCGTCTCCGGAATGAGGCGTTCTGGTCTGCCCGAGGCAGCAGAGAGACAGATCTTGTGGATTTGTTCCTCCGGTGAATACGCTGCCGGTCATGGTCACGCGCACCCGGATCTCCGCCGAGCTGAACGGGCTGCGGGCCGCCGTCCGCGCCGGGATGGTCGGCCCCATGCCGCCGAAGGCCCTCGCCGCGACGGCGCGGGCGCTGCGGGGCTACGGGCCGCTCGGCGCCGCGACGGCGCTGCCCGCGCACCGCTTCCCCGACCGCACCGGCCTCGTCGACGAGCGCGGGAGCCTCACGTTCGGCGAGCTGGACCGGCGCTGCAACGCCCTCGCCAACGCCCTGCGCTCCCGCGGCATCGGCGTGGGCGACACCGTCGGGATCCTCTGCCGCAACCACCGCGGCCTCCTGGAGGCGATGTCGGGGGCGGCGAAGACGGGCGCGTCCGTCCTGTTCCTCAACACCGACTTCGCCGCGCCCCAGCTCCGCGACGCCGTGGAACGCGAAGGCGTCACCGCCCTGGTGCACGACGAGGAGTTCGCCGCCGTCGTGGACGGCCTCGAACTCCCGTGCTTCACCGAGACCGGCCTGGACGACCTCATCGAGGGCGCCGACGGCGCGCCGCCGCCCGCGCCGTCCCGGCCCGGCTCGATGGTGATCCTCACCAGCGGCACGTCGGGGCGGCCGAAGGGGGCGCCCCGCCCGCAGTCCCGGTCGATGGCGCTGCCCGGCGGCATCCTGTCGAAGGTGCCGTTCCGGGGCGGGGGAGCCATGTTCGTCGGCCCGCCGCTGTTCCACGGCCTCGGCCTGACCTCCGCGATCCTCGCCCTGGGGCTCGGATCGACCCTCGTCCTGCGCCGCCGCTTCGACGCCGGGAAGGTGCTGGACGATCTGGAGGCGCACCGGTGCACCTCGCTCATCGCCGTCCCGGTGATGCTCAGCCGCCTCCTGGCCGTCCCCGGCCTGGAGACGCGCGACCTGTCCCGCCTCGACGTGGTCATGACGGGCGGCGCGAGGCTCGACGCCGCCCTCGGCGGCCGCGCGCTGGCGGCCTTCGGGCCGTCCCTCCACAACTTCTACGGCTCCACCGAGGCGTCCTGCATCACGATCGCCACCCCGGACGACCTGGCCGCCGCGCCCGGCTGCGTCGGCCGCCCGCCCGCCGGGACCACCGTCGCGGTCCTCGGCGACAACGACCGGCCCGTGCCGGCGGGCGCCACCGGGCGGATCTTCGTCGACACCCCCGCCCGGTTCGGCGGATACACCGGCGGGGGCGGCAAGGAGGAGGTCGGCGGCCTGATGGCGGTCGGCGACCTCGGCCACCTGGACGCCGGCGGCCGGCTGCACGTCGACGGCCGCGCCGACGACATGATCGTGTCCGGTGGCGAGAACGTCCATCCCGGCGAGGTCGAGGACCTCCTCGCCGCCCACCCCGGCGTCGAGGAGGCCGCCGTCGTCGGCGTTCCCGACGAGGAGTTCGGGCAGCGGCTGCGCGCCTACGTGGTGCCCGCCTCCGGCGGACCGACGGCCGACGACGTCAGGTCCCACGTCGCGGCGAACCTCGCCCGCCACAAGGTCCCCCGCGACGTGGTCCTCCTCGACCGGCTGCCCCGCAACCCCGCCGGCAAGGTCCTCAAGCGCGACCTCCCGGACGTCCCGCTACCTCCGGGGTAATCGCCCGCGCGACGTCCCGTCCGTAGCGTCGGGGTCATCGACCGCAGAGAAGGAGACCACGATGACCGCGACCCGTTCCATCAGCGCGGACGGCCTGTTCACCGACGCCCGCCGGCTGCTGCGCCTCGCGCTCCGCCTGGACGCCGTCGTGACGGGCGCCAACGGCCTGGCCTACCTGGTGCTCGCCGGGCCGCTCGAAGGACTCCTCGGCCTCGACGCGGCCGCGGGGCGCGCGATCGGCGCGTTCCTGCTCGCTTACGCGGCGGCCGTGTGGGCGGTCTCGGTCCCCGGCCGCCCCCGCCCCCGCGCCGTGAGCGCGGTGGTGGAGGCGAACCTGCTGTGGACGGTCCTGAGCATCGTCACGGTGGCCGCGGGCTGGCTCTCCCTGAGCACCGTGGGCACCCTGTGGGCGGTCCTCCAGGCGATCGTCGTCGCGGGGTTCGCGGTGGTGCAGTACACAGCGCAACGCCGCAGCCACGGCCGAACGGACGACGGGTTCGGCTCGGCCGGCCGATGACGGTCACGGCGCCGGCGCGACGTCCCAGGCGGACTGGCCGGCCTCCACGTGCGGGGAGCCGCGCAGTTCGCCGAGGAGGCCGCGCCACTCGTCCGGCCACCCGGCCTCCGGCCCCGCCCGCCGCACCAGCGTGACGGCCAGCAGATGGGACACGGCGTCGTCCCGGCCGGCGAGCAGGCGGGCGGCGGGCAGCAGCCGCGCGTGCCCGCCCGCCTGCGGCGGGCGGTGACCGCCGACCGCCCGGAGCAGGCGGTCGGCGACCCGGGCGGCCAGGAAGGGGCGGTCGTGGAGCAGGTCCGCGAGGGCGGCCACCTCGCCGGCGATCCGCTCGGGGGTGACGCCGTCCTCGGTGAGGTGGGCCGAACTCACCGCCGCCTCCACGGCCTGGGCGACGTAGAGCGGATTCGCGGCGAGCATCCGGACCGCGCGGCGGCCCAGCGGCGCGTTCGCGTGCCCGGCGGGCAGGTGGGCGATCACGTTCGCGATCGCGGTCGCCCGCGACCGTGCCCGGTCGCTCATCTCGGCGGCCAGCAGGGCGGAGAGCACGTCCAGTGCCTCCTCCCCCGCCGAACCCGCCCGCACGAGCGCGTGCAGGACCGGAAGCTCGCCGTCCCCGGCCGGGTCGTCCGGATCCGCGACGGCGGCGAAGATCTCCGCGAACCCTTCCTCGTACCAGGGCGCCCACGCGCCGAACGCCTTGGACGTCCGGAACCGCACGCCCGGGCCGTCCGCGGCGGAGACGAGCCGCCGGACGAGCGCGGCATAGGGGGGCCGGTGCGCGGGGGCGTACTCCGAGGGCTTGGCCTGGCAGAGCGTGCGCAGCAGCGGCTCCGACGCGTGGGGACCCGCGGCGTCGCCCAGCGCGGCGACAGCGCGGGGGTCCTCGGGCATGCGGCGCAGCGCCGCCGCGACGGCGACCCGGACGTCCCGGTGCAGGCCCGGGTCGCTCCACGCGCGGAGGAGGACGTCCGCCGCGGCCGGGACCCGCAGCCGTTCGAGCAGCCGGGCGGCCTCCTTGCGGGCGGTCACCTTCCCGTCCCGGCCCGCCAGCGCGTCCGCCAGGACAGGCCCGAGCCTGGACGGCGGCACCGAGGCGCTGCACGGTCCCATCGCCGCGACCGCCACCGCCGACCGGGGGCCGCGCGCGTGGAGGAGGAGCACCGCGAGGGCCTCGGCCGGACGGTCGGCGGCCGCGATCGCCTCCAGCGCCGCCTCGGCGAGGACGGGTTCGTCCTCCCGTCCGGCCCAGGGCACGAGGTCCCCGAGACCGCCCGGCAGCCGCCCGAGCCCGCCCACGGCGCCGATCCTGGCGTCGGCCGGTCTCCGCTCGTCCCGGACGGCCGAGGCCAGTTCCGCCCGCACGCGCTCGATCTGGGCCGGTGTCCAGCGGCCCGGGTCCCGCGGCCGGACCTCCGGGACCCATTCCGCGGTCTCGAACCGGCCCGCCCGGCCGCCGTCCAGGGCGGGCTCGAGAAGGTCGGTGCGGCGGCCGGCGACGACGCGCCAGACCTCGGGCAGGACGATCGCGGTGGCGTCGGCGGCCAGCAGTTCCGCGGCGCGCTCCTCGCGCGGCGCCGGGTCGGCGAGCCACAGCGCCGCCGCCTCGCGGGCGAGCGGCTCGCGCGCGTCGAGGACCGCCGCGCGCAGGTCGTCCTGGAGGTCGGCCAGCGCGAACGCCCGCCGCCCGAGCGAGCGGGCCAGGGCGACGACGGTCTCGTGGTCTCGCAGGTGCGGGCGCAGGACGTCCACCAGGTCGCGCTCCCCGCCGCGCGGGAGCACCCGGTCGAGCCGGTGGCCGTCGAGCGCCTCGGTCCCGTGCCCGGCCACCAGCCCGGCGTAGACGTCGAAGGCCCAGCGGGTGAGGGCGGGCGGACCCGCGTGGCGGAGCATCCGGTCCGCGAGGTCGCGCAGCGTCCGCCGGGTCGCCGCGGACGAGTCGCGTGCCGTCACGGCCCGCTCGGCGATCCCGGCGAGGGGCGCGGCGAACGCGCCGTCCAGCAGCCGGAGCGGCACCGAGGCCAGCGCTTCGATGAACGCCGTTCTCAGCGGGTCCCGCTCGTTTCGCGTGCGGCCGGCGAGCTCGGTGACCAGGCTCAGCAGGAGCGCCGGGTCTCCGGTCCGGGCGGTCAGCTCGACGAGCAGCGCGCGGGCGAGGCCGCGCCGGCGCGGGTCGCCGCCGAACGCCGCGTCCCGGACTGGTCCGGCGGCCTCCTCGTAGGGAAGGTGGGCGGTCAGTCTCAGCGGGATCTGCGGATCGTCCAGCCGGGACCGCGCGGAATGCCACACCGAGCCGTGCCACTCCAGCATCCGCCGGGCCTCGGCCGCCGCCCGGTCCGGCGGCAGGAGGCCGAGCAGCGCAAGGTTCCGCACTCCCCTGGGCGGACGGCCGTACCCCTCCTGCGCGAGGTCGAACACCTCCGCGCGCCGGCCCGGCGGGACGTGGACGAGGACCTCCCCCAGCCAGTAGGGGTCGTCCGGCAGGAACTCGCGGAGCTCCGGCGCCCGGAGGCGGCTCACGTACGCGAAGTACGCCCACGGCGTGCGGCCGCGGCGGCGGCCCATCCGCCTCGCCACCCGGGCGGCCCGGACCGCGTCCACCCTGAACAGCGCCGGGACGGCCGCGGCGGGCAGGTGCGCGGCGGGCCGGCGGGAGCCGTCCCGTTCGATCAGGTCGAGCAGCGCCGCCGGGTCCTGCCGCGCCAGAGCGGGAAGTCCGGCCTTGCACTGCCGCCACCACGACCATTCGGACACGTGCTCGTGGGCGTGGGCGAGGAAGGGCCCGGGGTGGCGTCCGGCCAGGGCGCGCCAGGACGTGACGGCGTGGGCCAGTTCGGGCAGGAGTCGCGCGACGGCCTCGCCCGTGCAGGCGGGCAGCAGGGCGGCGGCCTCCCGGTCGCCCCAGCGGGCCCGCACGTCCGGCAGGAGCCGGTCGGCGAGGCCGGCGCGGCGGGCGTGGCGGAGCGTCCGGTAGAACGCCCGGCGCAGGCCGGCGGGCGCGTCGTCCAGGACGGCCGCGGCCGCGTCGTCGGAGACGGGCAGGGTCCGGACGGCCCGGAGCGCCGCGCGCCGCAGCACCATGTCGGGTCCGGCGAGCACTCCCTCGACGTACGGGAGCTCGCGGGCCGCCATGGCCATGTGCAGGGCGATCCGGCGCTCGTACCGCCCGCGTGCGGACAGGCCGGCGAGGAGGTCGCGGAGTTCGGCGGTCCCGGCGAGGTTCCGGGCGCGAAGGGCCAGTTCCCGCATGCGCCGCGGGGAGGGCAGGGTTTCGAGGGCCGGTTCCCGGACCGGCTCGGCGGGGCTCAACGGCCCGGGCGGAGACCGCCCTTCCTGGAGATCATGGACCGATGATGGCCGATCCGGGGGGCGTCCGGCAAGCCCGGCGGCGCTGGGATACTCGTGACCATGACTTATGTGGCGGACGGCGACCGGTACGAGCGGACCCCCTACCGGCGGTGCGGGCGCAGCGGGCTCCGGCTCCCGGCGATCTCACTCGGCCTGTGGCACAACTTCGGCGACGACCGGCCCCTGGACGTGCAGCGGGCCATCCTGCGGCGCGCCTTCGACCTCGGCGTCACGCACTTCGACCTGGCCAACAACTACGGGCCGCCGTACGGCTCGGCGGAGACCAACTTCGGCCGGTTGATGCGGGAGGACCTGGCGCCGTACCGGGACGAGATCATCATCTCGACCAAGGCCGGTTACGACATGTGGCCGGGCCCGTACGGTGAGTGGGGATCGCGCAAGTACCTGCTGGCCAGCCTCGACCAGTCGCTGAGCCGGATGGGCCTGGACTACGTCGACATCTTCTACAGCCACCGTTTCGACCCCGAGACGCCGCTGGAGGAGACGATGGGCGCGCTGGACCGCGCCGTCCGGTCCGGGAAGGCGCTGTACGCGGGGATCTCGTCCTACTCCCCCGAGCGCACCGCGGAGGCGGCGGCGATCCTGCGGGAGATGGGGACGCCGCTGCTGATCCACCAGCCGTCCTACTCGATGCTCAACCGGTGGATCGAGGGCGGCCTCCTCGACACGCTCGGGCGGGAGGGCGTGGGCTGCATCGCGTTCTCGCCGCTGGCGCAGGGGATGCTGACCGGCAAGTACCTCGGCGGCGTGCCCGAGGGGTCGCGGGCCAGCAAGGGCACGTCCTTCTCGGCGAGCCTGCTCACCGAGGAGAACGTCGAGCACGTCCGGACGCTGAACGAGATCGCCGAGGGGCGCGGGCAGTCGCTCGCCCAGCTCGCCCTGGCGTGGTCGCTGCGGGACGCCCGGGTCACGTCCTCGCTGATCGGCGCGAGCAGCGTCGCGCAGCTGGAGGAGAACCTCGCGGCCCTCGACCGCCTGGACTTCACCGCGGACGAGCTCGCCGCGATCGACCGGGACGCCGTCGAGGCGGGGATCAACATCTGGGCGGCCTCCAGCGCGGGCTGACCACCGGGCGTGTGCATCGACCGGGCATGACGGGGCACGAGCAGCGCATGGAAGAGATGATGCTGCGCAGCGCCGCGTTCAACGATCACACGCTCATGCCGTCGGAGTACTCGCACGACAGCGGGGACCTCTCGCCGCCGCTGGAGTGGTCGCAGGCCCCCGAGGAGGTGGTGGAGTTCGCGCTGGCCTGCGAGGACCCGGACGCCCCCACCGGCACCTTCGCGCACTGGCTGCTCGCCGGCATCGACCCCGCCGAGACGGGGATGGAGGCCGGCGAGCAGCCGACCGGCGCGGTGGCCGGGCGCAACGACTTCGGCGCCGAGGGATACGGCGGCCCGAAGCCCCCGGCGGGCGACGACCCGCACCGGTACTTCTTCCGGCTCTACGGGCTGTCCGAACCCTCCGGGCTGGGGCCGGGGTTCACGGCCGAGGACCTGCGCGAAGCCCTCACGGAGAAGCTCGTGGCGTCCGGGACCCTCGTCGGCACCTTCGGGAGGTGACCCCGTGACCTCCCCCGGCCCCCACGGGCCCGACCAGGACGGCCGGGATGGAACAGCGCCCGAGTGGCGCGATCCCGGGTGGCGCGGCCCCGGCTCGCGCGGCCGCTACCGTGACCGGCAGCCGAGCGGGCGCGAGCCGCTGACCGCCCGCAGCCCGCTCCGGCTGCGGGCGATCCTGTCGGGGATCGCCCTCCTCGGGACGGCGGCGGCCGCCGTGCTGTTCGCCCTGACCGCGCAGCGCGAAGGCGACGGCGGCCTGTGGGCGGTCGCGGCCGTGTGCGCGGCCATCGCCGTCATCGCCGCGATCGACCTGGTCGTCATCGCCCGCCGCCGCACCCGGACGCGGGAGCCACGGGACCCTCAGTAGCGGGTCAGCCGTGCGCGGTCCGCCTCCACGGCGGGCGGGACGGGGCGGCGTGCGCCGGCCAGCGCGGGCAGGGCGCGGGCGGCGTCCACGAGGCCCGCCCGACCGTCGCGGCTGCCGAGAGCCGACGCGGCGGAGCGGGCGACCGCCGGGAGCGGGCGGCGCAGCCACGCCGTCAGGAGCCGGTTGCGCGCCTCGCGGCGGCGGCGCGCCGCCGGGTCGCGGCCCACCCCGGACGGATGGTGGTGGACGACGAGCTCGGGCACGTAGGCGAGCCCCCAGCCCGCGGCGGCCAGGTCGAGCGCGAGCAGTTCCTCCTCCCCGCCGAAGTGCAGGACGTCGGAGAAGCCGCCCACGCCGAGGAACGCCTCGCGGCGGACGATGACCGAGCAGGCGAGGAAACCGAGGACGGCCGGGCCTGGCAGCCCGTCCGGCCGGCCGAGGGGCGAGCGGGCCATCCGCTCCGACACCGGCTCCGGCCGCTCCTCCCCGCCGATGAGCACGCGGGCCGCGAGCAGCGCCGTCCGCGGGTGGGAGTCGAGGATCTCCGCGGCGCGGTCCAGCGCGCCGGGCGCCCACCACGAGTCGTCGTCGGCGAACGCGACGTAGCGGGTCGAGGCGTGCCTGGCCGCCACGGTGCGGGCCGCGGCGCCGCGGTTGCGCGGCAGGCGCAGCACCGTCGCGCCGGCCTCCTCGGCGGCGGCCGCGGTGCCGTCGGCGGAGGCGTTGTCGGCCACGATCACCGGGGCGTCGTGGTGCGCGAGGCTGCGGCGCAGCTCCGGGGCGCGGTCGCGGGTCGCGACCAGGATGGTCACATCGGACCCGGTCTCATCGAGCGTGGTCTCATCGAGCATGGGGCCGCCTCCCTAGCTCACGTAACGGCGGGCCGTCGACTCCCGCTGGGAGGTCTCCAGGCGCCGGAGCCGTTCCTCGACGTCCGGTGGCAGCGTCCGGCGTTCGCGGGCCACCCAGGCGAGCCCGGCGGCGGCCTCGGCGAGCGCGCCCGCCGTGACGCGGTCGCGCGGCAGCGTGCGCAGCAGCCCGGCCGTGCGGCGTACGGCGGCGGGCAGCGGGCGGCGCAGCCAGGTGAACCACAGCGTGTTGCGGATGCCGTGGCGGCGCCGCCGGTGCGCCGCGCGCAACGGGGACGGCGCGTGGTGCACGACGACGTCCTCGGCGAAGCACAGCTGCCAGCCGAGCCCCATCAGGTCGGCGCTGAGCAGTTCCTCCTCGCCGCCCAGCCACAGCCGCGGGGAGAACCCGCCGGCCTCGCGGAACGCGTCCGTCCTGACCATGGACGCCCCCGCCAGGAACGACCCGAGCGCGGGGCCGGGCAGCCACGGCGGCCCGGGGACGGGCGAATCCCGCAGCTCGGGCACGATCGGGTCCTCGCGGCCGCCGGGCTCGACCAGGATCCGCCCGGTGACGACCGCGAGCCGCGGGTGCGCGTCGAGCAGGGCGGCGGCGCGGGACGGCGCGTCCGGTTCCCACCAGGTGTCGTCGTCGCTGAACGCGACGTACGGGGTGCGGACGTGGTCGACCGCGAGGTTGCGGGCGACCGCGCCGAGGTTGCGCGGAGAACGGATCAGATGAATTTCCGGGAATCCTTCCGCGACGGCGTCGGCGGTGCCGTCCCGTGAGGCGTTGTCCACCACGATGACCGGAGCCGGCTCGGCGATCTCGCGGATACGCGCGAGGGTTGCGAGCAGCGAGGCCCGCCGATCTCTGGTGATGACGACGACGGTGCAGCGCATGAAAGCGCCGGTACCCGAATCCATCGCCACTATTCGCGCATCACGCCTCTCACCAGGCTATTCCTCCACTCCAGCGACTTTCCTGACTTCAGTGTTTAGGGCCACGGTTATCGGCTATGTCGGAATCACCTATAGGGGATTCCGCTCCCAGCGAGAACCGCCAAGTGCCGATGCCCACGACGACGTCATCGGCACATCACCGAACGCTTGCGCCGAAACGAGGCTTTCATGCGCGTGCTCGGAATCAATGCGATCTTTCATGACCCGGCCGCCGCGCTGGTATCGGACGGGGCCGTCGTCGCGGCTGCGGAAGAGGAGCGCTTCAGCCGCCGCAAGCACGGCAAGCGGCCGGTGCCGTTCTCCGGCTGGGAACTGCCGGAGAAGGCGGCGCGGTGGTGCCTGGACGAGGCCGGGCTGGAGCCCGGCGACCTCGACGCCGTCGCCTACTCCTACGATCCGGGTCTCGTCGAGCCCGGCCTCGACGGGCACGACGTCCAGTGGGAACGGCTCCGCACGCTGTACGCGCAGCGGGCTCCGAACTTCCTGTCGACGGCGCTGCCGGGCCTCGACCCCGGGATCGTGCGGTACGTCCCGCACCATGTCGCGCACGCCGCGTCCGCCGCGCTGGCCGCGCCCGCGCCCGGGGACGGCGACGTCCTGGTCCTGGACGGGCGCGGCGAGTCGCACTCGCATCTGGCGGGGACGTACGAGGGCGGCGTCCTGACCCCGCTGCACGCGCAGCGCCTGCCGCACTCGCTCGGGCTGATGTACGAGGACCTGACCGAGCACCTGGGCTTCCTGCGCTCCAGCGACGAGTACAAGGTCATGGCGCTGGCGTCCTACGGGGAGCCGCGCTTCCTGAACGAGCTGCGCGAGCACGTCCACGCCACCGGGGACGGCGGCTTCGCCGCCATGGGGATCGACTGGGGCGCGCTGGCCAAGGCCCGCCCGTCCGGCGGCGAATGGACCCGCGACCACGCCGACCTCGCCGCGAGCGTCCAGGCCCGCCTCGAGGAGGTGCTGCTGGACCTGGCGTCCTGGCTGCACGGCCGCACCGGCTCCCGCCGCCTGATGCTCGCCGGGGGCGTCGCCTTGAACTGCGTCGCGAACTCCCGGCTGGCCGAGGCCGGACCGTACGACGACATCTGGGTGCAGCCCGCGGCAGGCGACGCGGGGACGGCCCTCGGCGCCGCGCTCCATGTGGCCCGGGACGGCGGCGACCCGCCGGCGGCCATGCCCGGCGCGGACCTCGGCCGCCGATGGGACGAGCGGGAGATCGCCGCCCGGCTCGACATCGCCAAGATCCCGTACGAGCGGCCCGGCGACCTGGCCTCGACCGTCGCGGACGCGCTCGCACGCAACGAGATCGTCGCGTGGTTCCAGGGCCGCTCCGAATTCGGCCCGCGCGCGCTGGGGCATCGCTCCCTGCTCGCCCACCCCGGTCATGAGGGAAACGTGGAGCGTCTCAACGACGTCAAGGGCCGGGAGCAGTTCCGGCCGATCGCGCCGATGGTCGCGCTCGACCACGCGCAGGAGGTCTTCGACGGGCCGCTGCCGAGCCCGTACATGCTCTTCGTGCACCGGGTGAAGCCGGAGTGGCGCGAGCGGATCCCCGCGGTCGTCCACGTGGACGGCACCGCCCGCATCCAGACGGTCGCCGCCGAGGACGAGCCGCTCGTGGCGCGGCTCCTGGAGGAGTTCCGCCGCCGGACCGGCCTGCCCGTCGTCATCAACACCAGCCTGAACACCGCCGGCCGCCCCATGGTCGACGACCCGCGCGACGCGCTGGAGTGCTTCGGCTCGGCCCCGGTGGACCTGCTGGCCATCGGGCCGTACGTGGTCCGCCGCCGGGAGGTGCGCGCTTGATGAGCTGCACCGTGGTCATCCCGACGATCGGCCGGGAGAGCCTGCGCGTCACGCTGCACGCGCTGCTCGCGGGCCTCAGCGGCGGGCGGGGGCACGCGCCGCACGAGATCGTCGTCGTGGACGACCGTCCCGCGCCGGGCGCGCCGCTCCCCCTGCCGTCGGCCCCGGCGGAGGGCGGGCCGGAGATCCGGGTGCTCCGTTCCGGCGGGCGCGGACCCGCCGCGGCCCGCAACGCGGGCTGGCATGCGGCAACGACCGAGTGGGTCGCCTTCCTGGACGACGACGTCGTACCCGAGCCCGGCTGGGCCGCCATGCTGGCCGCCGACCTCGCGGACCTGCCGCCCAAGGTGGGCGGTTCCCAGGGCCGGGTCACGGTCCCCCTGCCGTGGGACCGGCGCCCGACGGACTGGGAGCGCAACACGGCCGCGCTCGGCGGCGCGGACTGGATCACCGCCGACATGGCCTACCGCCGCGCCGTGCTCGCCGGGCTCGGCGGCTTCGACGAACGCTTCCGCCGCGCCTACCGCGAGGACGCGGACCTCGCGCTGCGCGCCATGGACGCCGGGCACCGCCTCGTCGCCGGCGAGCGGCGGCTGACGCACCCCGTCCGTCCCGCCGGTTTCTGGGCGTCGGTGAAGGCGCAGGCCGGCAACGCCGACGACGTCCTCATGCGGCGGGTGCACGGCCCATCGTGGCGCATCCGCGCCGGCGAGGGCCGCGGGCTGCTCCGCCGCCACCTGCTCACCACCGCCGCCGGTGCTCTGGCCGCGGTGGCTCCCGTGGCGCTGCGCGGCAGGCGCGGCGCGGCCGCCGCCCTGGCCGCCGGAGGCGTATGGGGCGCGCTGACCGCCCGGTTCGCGTACGAGCGCATCCGGCCGGGGCCACGCACACCGGGCGAAGTCACGGCAATGGCGGTGACCAGCGCCGTCATCCCGCCCGCGGCGGTGTGGCATCGGGCGCGGGGCCTCGCCGCCCACCGGGGAGCCCGGCCCTGGGCCGGGCCCCGGGTCGTGCTGTTCGACCGCGACGACACGCTCATCCGGGACGTCCCCTACAACGGGGACCCGGCGCGAGTGGAGCCGATGCCGGGCGCGCGGCGCGCCCTGGACCGGCTGCGGCGGCACGGCGCGCGGATCGGGGTCGTGTCCAACCAGTCCGGCGTGGCCAAGGGGCGCATCACCGCCGACGACGTGCGGCGCGTCAACGCGCGGGTCGAGCGGCTCCTCGGGCGCGTGGACGTGTGGGAGTTCTGCCCGCACGACGGCGGCGACGCGTGCGGCTGCCGCAAGCCGCGCCCGGGACTGATCGAGCGCGCGGCCGAGCGGCTCGGCGTGGCGCCGTCGGACTGCGCCGTCATCGGCGACATCGGCGGCGACGTCGAGGCCGCCGCCGCGGCGGGGGCGCGCGGCATCCTCGTCCCGACCGGGCGCACCCGGGCGGCGGAGATCGCACGGGCCGCCGAGACGGCGCCGACGCTGCTGGCGGCCGTCGATCTGGTCCTCGGCGGAAGGCGGCGCCGATGAGGGTCCTCGTCTCCCGCCAGGACAACATCGGCGACGTGCTGCTCGCGGGCCCCGCCGTGCGGGCGGTGGCCGAGCGCGCCGACGAGGTCGTGCTGCTGTGCGGGCCGCGCGGCCGCGCCGCCGCCGGCATGCTGCCCGGCGTCGACTCCGTCATCGAGTGGTGCGCCCCCTGGATCGACCCGGACGAGGTGCCCGTCGAGCGGTCGGAGATCGACGCCGTGACGCGCCGGCTCCAGGGGTTCGACCGGGCCCTGATCCTGACGTCGTTCCACCAGTCGCCGCTGCCGCTGGCGCTGCTGCTGCGCCTCGCCGGGACGCCGTGGATCGGCGGCATCAGCGAGGACTACCCCGGTTCGCTGCTCGACCTGCGGCACCGGCCGGGCGAGGACATGCCCGAGCCGCTGCGGATGCTCGCGCTGGCCGAGGACGCGGGGTTCCCGGCACCGGCCGACACCCGGCTGCGGGTCCGGGAACCGCTCCCCGGCACCGACCACCTCACCGGCGGCCGCGGGTACGTCGTGGTGCATCCGGGGACGTCGGTCCCCGCGCGCGCCTGGCCTCCGGAACGCTGCGCGGAGGCCGTGCGCCTGCTGGACGCGGCGGGCCACCGCGTCGTCGTCACCGGGCACGGCGACGAGAAGGAGCTGACCGCGTTCGCCGCCGGGGAGTACGGCCTCGATCTCGGCGGGCGCACGTCCCTGCCCGAGCTGGCGTCGGTGCTGGAGGGCGCGTGCGCCGTCGTCGCCGGCAACACCGGCCCCGCGCACCTGGCGGCGGCCGTCGGCACGCCGGTCGTGTCGCTGTTCGCCCCGACGGTGCCGGCCGCCCGGTGGGCGCCGTTCGGCGTCCCGATGGCGCTGCTGGGCGACCAGGGGGCCCCGTGCAAGGACAGCCGCGCCCGCGAATGCCCGGTCGACGGGCATCCCTGCCTGTCGTCGGTCAGCGCCGACGAGGTCGCCGCCGCCGTGGAGATCGTGGCGTCGGTGGAGGAGGTGCCCGCCCGATGAGGGTCCTGATGTGGCATGTGCACGGATCGTGGGCGACGTCGTTCGTCCACGGCCCGCAGACCACGCTCGTCCCCGCAACCCCGGACCGGGGTCCCGACGGGAAGGGACGGCCCGGCACGTTCCACTGGCCGGACCGCGCGATCGAGGTGGCGCCGGAACGGCTCCGCGACGAGGACGTGGACGTCGTCGTCCTGCAAAGGCCGCACGAACTGCGGCTTGCCGAGGAGTGGCTGGGCCGCCGCCCCGGACGCGACGTCCCCGCGGTCTACGTCGAGCACGACACGCCGCGCCGGACACCGTCCGACATCGGCGTCCCCGAAGAGGTCGTCCCCGACAGCCGCCACTTCCTGCACGACCGCTCCGACATCCCCGTCGTGCACGTCACGCACTTCAACCGGCTGTTCTGGAACTGCGGCCGCGCCCCGGTGAGGGTCGTCGAGCACGGCGTCGTGGACCCCGGCCACCGGTACACCGGCGACATGCCGCGCGCGGGCGTGGTCATCAACGACCCGCTGCGCCGCGGGCGCGTCGCGGGCACCGACCTGCTTCCCGAACTGGCCGCCGCCGTACCTCTGGACCTGTTCGGGATGAACGTCGCCGGCGTCCCCGGCCGGCTCGGCATCGCCCCCGAATCCCTCTGGACCTTCGAGGACCTGCCGCAGGCGAGGATGCACGAGGAACTCGCCCGCCGCCGCGTCTACGTCCACCCCTACCGGTGGACCTCCCTGGGCCTCGCGCTGATCGAGGCCATGATGCTCGGCCTGCCGGTGGTGGCGCTCGCCACCACCGAGGCGGTCGAGGCGGTGCCGCCGGAGGCCGGGGTGCTGTCCACGCGCGTCGCCACCCTGGCGGACGCCGCGCGGACCCTGGCCGCCGACCCGCCGCGTGCCCGCCAGATGGGCAAGGAGGCGCGGGCCCACGCCGCCGAGCGGTACGGCCTGCCCCGGTTCCTGCGCGATTGGCGGCGGACTCTCCAGGAGGTAACGCGATGAGGATAGCCATGATCTCCGAGCACGCCAGCCCCCTGGCCGCCGGGTGCGGCCCCGCGGCCAGGGGGCTGGGCGGGGCGGACGGCGGCGGGCAGAACGTGTTCGTCGCCGAACTCGCCGCCGAACTCGGCCGCCAGGGGCACTACGTCACCGTGTACACGCGGCGGGACGCGCCCTTCCTGCCCGACCGGGTCCGGCCGGCGCCCGGCGTGACCGTCGAGCACGTCCCGGCGGGCCCGCCCGAGCGGATCGCCAAGGACGGCCTGCTGCCCTGGATGCACGACTTCGGGCGCTACCTCGAGCAGCGCTGGGCCGCCGACCCGCCCGACGTCGCGCACGCCCACTTCTGGATGAGCGGCCTCGCCGCGATCCAGGCCGCGCAGCCGCCCGGGTCGCGTCGCGTTCCGGTGGTGCAGACCTACCATGCGCTCGGCACCGTCAAGCGCCGCCACCAGGGCGGCAAGGACACCAGTCCGGCCTCACGGGTGCGGCTGGAACGCGCGCTCGGCCGCGCCGCCGACACCGTCATCGCCACCTGCTCGGACGAGACCGCCGAGCTGAGCGCGATGGGCGTCCCCCGCGACCGCGTCCGGGTCGTCCCGTGCGGGGTCGACCTGAGCCTGTTCGGACCCGGCGGGTCACCGGCCCGCGGGGACCCGGCCGCCGGCCGGCACCGGCTCGTGGTGCTGTCCCGGCTCGTGGAACGCAAGGGCGTCGACACCGCCGTCCGGGCCCTCGCCCATCTCCCGGACGCGGAGCTGGCCGTCGCGGGCGGGCCGCCGCGCGGAGACCTGGACCGCGAGCCCGAGGTGCGCAGGCTGCGCAGGGTCGCGCGGGACGCGGGGGTCGCCGATCGCGTGGAGTTCCTCGGGCGGCTCGGCCGCGACGAGGTCCCCGCGCTGCTGCGGCCGGCGAGCCTCGTGCTCACCCTCCCCTGGTACGAGCCGTTCGGCATGGTGCCGCTGGAGGCCATGGCCTGCGGCGTTCCCGTGGTGGCGAGCGCCGTCGGCGGCCACCTCGACACGGTCGTGGACGGCGTCACCGGGACGCTCGTCGCCCCGCGCGACCCGGAGGCCGCCGCCGCGGCGGTCAGGGCGCTGCTGGACGACCCGGCCAAGCGGGCCGCGATGGGGTCGGCGGGCGGCGACCGGGTACGCGACCGCTACTCGTGGGCGCGCGTCGCCGCCGGCACCGCCGAGGTCTACCGGCATGCCGCCGCGTTGAGCGAGGTGGCGGCATGACGGCGCCGGCGGCGCAGACCAGGACCGCGACCGCCCGGGACCGGCGGCTGGAGGCGCTGGCCGAGGCGGCGCTGCGGTTCCGTGAGCACGTCCCGGCGATCGAGGCGTGGGGCGGTCGCCTCGCCGGTGTGCTGCGCGGCGGGGGGCGGCTGCTGGCGTGCGGGAACGGGGGCAGCGCCGCCGAGGCGCAGCACCTGACCGCCGAACTGGTCGGCCGGTTCGAGGACGAGCGGCGCCCGCTGTCGGCGATCCCGCTGCACGGCGACACCTCGGCGGTGACCGCGATCGGCAACGACTACGGCCCGGTCAACGTGTTCGCCCGGCAGGTCCAGGCGCACGGCCGTCCCGGTGACGTGCTGGTGTGCCTGTCGACGAGCGGCCGCAGCCCCAACGTGATCGCGGCGGCGCACCGGGCCCGGCGGCTGGGAATCACCGCGTGGGCCATCACCGGCCCGAGGCCCAATCCTCTCGCTGAGGCGTGCGACGAGGCGATCACCGTGCGGGCCGCGGCCGCCGCGACCGTCCAGGAGATCCATCTGGCCGCGGTGCACCTGCTGTGCGGGGCGGTCGACGACGCGCTGGGGGTGCGGCCATGACCGGTCCGCTGGTGGTGGTCGGTGACGTGCTGCTGGATGTCGACATCGTGGGCAGCAGCAGCCGGCTGTGCCCCGACGCGCCCGTGCCCGTGGTCGAGCAGGCCCAGGAGCGGCCCCGGCCCGGCGGGGCGGGGCTGGCGGCGCTGCTGGCCGCCGCCGCCGGACGCGAGGTGGTGCTGGTCACCGCGCTCGGCGACGACCAGGCGGGGCGGCGGCTGCGCGCGATGCTGGAGGAGCACGTGCAGGTCGCCGCGTTCCACCTGCACGGCGGCACCCCCTGCAAGCTGCGCATCCGCTCCGGAGAGCAATCGGTGGCGCGGCTGGACACCGGGGAGGGGCAGGCTCTGGACGGGCCCGTCGGCCCGCGCGTGGCCGCCGCGATCACCGGGGCCGGGGCGGTGCTGGTGACCGACTACGGCCGCGGCGTCACCCGGCACCGCGCCGTCCGGTCCCTGCTGGCCGGGCTGCCCCCCGGCGTCCCGGTGGTGTGGGACCCGCACCCGCGCGGCGAACCCCCCGTCCCCGGCGTCCGGCTCCTGACCCCCAACGCCGAAGAGGCCGCCCGCCTCGCCGCCGCCGACGGCGCCGACATCACCGGGTCCGGGCTGTCGGCCGCCGGGCGGTGCGGCCGCCACCTCGGCCGCGCCTGGGGCATCGACGGCGTCGCGGTCACCCTGGGCAC
>NZ_SMKK01000219.1 GCF_004348425.1 Actinomadura sp. 7K507 | reverse complement strand
CCCCAGGGTTAGCGCCCGCGTCCGGACGCCGACCCCTCCGCACGACTTCCGCCCGGGAGAGGAGATGGATCGATGCCCTCCGATGTGTTGTTGAGCGACGGCCGGCCACGTACGTGGGCGGCGCGGATTCGGTGCAAGGACGGCGACCACGCGCTTGAGCTGACGCATCGGGAGGTGGTCGCCGAGCGGCTGCTGCGGACGTCGCGCAAGCACTCGTTCGACCCCGACGTGGACGTCGACTGGGACGCCCCGCAGGACCCCGACGTGTTCTACATGCCCCCCGAACTCGTGTCGCTCTACGAGACGCCGCTGTGGGACGGGCTGACGCACCGGCAGCGGGTGGAGCTGTCCAAGCAGGAGATGTGCAGCATCGCCTCGTTCGGGATCTGGTCGGAGATGCTGCTGATGCAGTCGCTGGTGATGCACGCCTACCGGCACCGCTACGACAGCGACCACGTGGCCTACGCGCTGACCGAGATCGCCGACGAGTGCCGGCACTCGAAGATGTTCGGGCGGATGGTGCGGACGTGCGGGCTCCGCACCCACCGGCCGAGGGCACCGGAGTTCCACTTCGCGAAGCTGTTCGGGGCCGTGTACGACCCGATGCCGATGTGGGCCGGGACGCTGGTCGTGGAGGAGTTCACCGACGCGTTCCAGCGGCTGACGTTCCCCGACGAGGACCTGCAGCCGATGATCCGGCAGGTCACGCGGATCCACGTCATCGAGGAGGCGCGGCACATCAAGTACGCGCGCGAGGAGCTGAAGCGGCTGGTGGCGGAGCTGCCGGCGGTGCGTCGGCGGATGGCGGCCTACGGGCTCGCGCAGGCGACGCGGCTGACGTCCACGCAGGTGATCCACCCGTCGTGCTACGAGGCGGTCGGCCTGGACCCGAAGCTGGCGCGGCGGGTGGCCGCCCGCAGCCCGCACCGGCGCGCGACGCTGGCGTGGGCGTTCCGCAAGTGCACCGCGTTCTTCGACGAGGTCGGGTTCCTGGACGGCCGCGCCCGCGGCGTATGGATCAGGGCCGGACTGCTGGAACCGTAACCCATTCTAGTCGGCGGCCATTTATCTTGACGTCGACCTTGCATTAGAAAATGGTTCGAGAATAGCGGGAGATTGGTCCCCCACGCCGGGGAGCGGAAGGGCCGCGGAGCGGGTCCACTCCGCGGCCCGTCGACGGAACGGGTTGCTGACCTGGAACTATATCCAGGACACTCCTACCGATTGGACGGTCACGTCGTCGACCCCCTCCTCCCCAGGTGCCGCAAGCACGCCGATCACGTGGCCTCTTCGGGGAGCATGACCGGCGCACTCCCTCCCCTTTTACGGGCATCACACTAGAAGGTGTTGACAGAAAATATGCCATGATCGGCCGATTCAGGTCAGAAATCATTCAGCGCGTCGAGCACGTCGCGGGCGGCGGCGGTGGCCCGGTCGAGGCAGGCGCCCTCCCGATCGTCCCGCTCACCCGCGCCCGGCGCCCGCTCGCTGTAGCTGACCGTGAAGACCGCGTTACGGATACGGGCCGTGACCTGCCCGAGCACCGCGGGGCGGCCCTCGTCGGCCTTGAACCAGCGGTACGCCTCGTCCCCCATGCCCCGATGCCGCGCCAGGCTGATCGTCCGGATGAACGGGGTGTCGTGCGCCTGCGCCCACTGCGTGTCGTAATAGCTCTCGGCGTCCTCCACCGGAGTGTCGGTGACGCCGGGCGAGTACAGGCGGGCCTCCACCCGGAGCCAGCGGTGCTCCGAGCCCGCCGAGGAGTACGTGCATGTGGTGAGCGTCGAGTTCGCGCTCTGCCGCTGCGCCGCCTTGGGGACGGCCTGGTCGACCGTGTCCTTCGACACCGTCCCGCACGGCTCGGGCAACGCCTCGACGAACCGCTGCGACGGCGAGTCGCCCGGCGGCCTTATCGCCGCGTTGTCCCGGCCGGCGTGACCCTGACCCTGCCCCGGCATCACCAGGAAGACGACCGCACCGGCCACCGCCAAGGCGGCGACCACCGCCAGCAGCTTGAGCAGCCTCGGACGCCGGTCCGGCGACGGCGGCTCCGGTGCGGAATAGACCCGGTGGAACGGTTCCGACGAGCGCTGAAGCCCCACTCCCCGCTCCTCACTCCCCCGTCTCGCCCTCAGTACCTTCCGTCCGGCGCGCCCGCCACCGCACCCTCAGGCGCCACCGGCGAGAAATTCTCACCGGCCCGCCTCCCGTCAACGTAGTCAGGCGCTCGCCCCCTGACCAGGCCCCCGGACGGTAGGGATTGTCAGACCTCGTGGTCACAATGGTGGGGTGCTCGTAGCCGACATCACGCGGACATCGCAGGCGGTCGCGGGGACCTCCGGCCGCAAGGCCAAGGTATCCGCGCTCGCGGAGTGCTTGCGGGCGGCGGAGCCGGGCGAGGCGGCGAGCGTGGTCGCCTACCTGTCCGGTGAGCTGCCGCAACGCCAGATCGGCGTGGGGTACGCCTCATTGCGGGACGTCCCGCCGCCGGCCGCCCAGCCGTCCCTGACCGTCCCCGAGGTGGACGCGGCGTTCACCGAGATCGGCGCGGTGTCCGGGCCGGGCTCGGTCGCCCGGCGGCGCGAGCTGCTCGCCGGGCTGCTCGGCCGCGCCACCCCCACCGAGCAGGACTTCCTGATCAGGCTCCTGGCGGGCGAGCTGCGGCAGGGCGCGCTGGACGGGGTCATGGCCGAGGCGATCGCGGCGGCGTCCGAAGTCCCGTCCGCCGAGGTGCGGCGGGCGTTCATGCTGCGCGGGACGCTGGGCCCGGTCGCCACAGCGGCCCTCGCGGGCGGCACCGGCGCGCTGCGCGAGTTCACGCTGGAGGTCGGGCGGCCGATCAAGCCGATGCTCGCGGCGTCCGCCCCGTCCATCGAGGAGGCGTTCGGCAAGCTCGACGCGGAGGCGGCCGTCGAATGGAAGCTCGACGGGATCCGCGCGCAGGTCCATGTAGTCGACGGTGAGGTGCGGGTTTTCACCCGGACGCTCGACGAGATCACCTCGCGGCTGCCCGAGGTCGTGGCGGCCGTGCGGGAGCTGCCCGTCCGCGCGGCCGTGTTCGACGGCGAGCTGATCGCGCTGCGGCCGGACGGACACCCCCACCCGTTCCAGGTCACCGCCGCCCGCACCGCCACACGGGCCGCCAAGAACACCGAGCCCGTCCCCCTGTCGGTCTATTTGTTCGACGTCCTGTACCTCGAAGACGGCGCAGGCGGGGGCGACCTGCTCGATGCGCCGGGGGCGGAGCGGGGCGCGGCGCTGGTGCGGGTCGTTCCTGAAGAGTTGCGGATGCCCCGTGTCGTCACCGGCGACCCGGGGCGGGCCAAGGAAGTGTTCGACGAGGCCGTCGCGCAGGGCCACGAGGGCGTCGTGGTCAAGTCGCTCGACAGCCCGTACACGGCGGGGCGGCGCGGCGCGGGCTGGATCAAGGTCAAGCCCCGGTACACCCTCGACCTCGTCGTCCTCGCGGTCGAATGGGGGCACGGCCGCAGGCAGGGCATGCTGTCGAACCTGCATCTCGGCGCCCGCGATCCCGAGACCGGCGGGTTCGTCATGCTCGGCAAGACGTTCAAGGGCCTGACCGACGAACTGCTCGCCTGGCAGACGGAGAAGCTCCGCGAGCTGGCCGTGCGCGAGGACGGCTGGACGGTGCACGTCCGGCCCGAACTGGTCGTGGAGATCGCGTTCGACGGCGTCCAGCACAGCCCCCGGTACCCGGGCGGCATCGCGCTGCGTTTCGCCCGCGTCCTGCGTTACCGCACCGACAAGTCCGCCGCCGAGGCCGACACGATCGAAACCGTCCGCTCCGTCGCGCCCGTAATGGACTAGCCGGTAATGGACTAGCCCGTGGTGGACCAGCCCGTGGTGGACTCACCGGTGGTGACTAACCCGTCCCGGTTCCGCCGGAGGCCCCCGCCCTGGGGCGCCGGCCCGGCGGCGGGTCGTCCTCCGGCCCGGTGTCGCGGGCGCGCCGCCTGGACGCGGCGCGGGTCCGCATCCGGGACGCGGAACCGCTGCGGGTGCGGGACAGCGCGCCGCGCCGCGCGCGGGCCTCGGCCCGCCGTTCGGCCCAGGCGCTCGCCCTGCGCTGGGCGGGCGAGGCGCCCCTGCGCTCCGCCCGCGCCTCGGCCCTGCGCTGCGCGCGGGCGAGCCGCCGGCGGCGGGCGCGCTCGGCGGCCTCGGACCGGCGCTGCAGCAGCTCCGGTGGGATGAGGTCGTGCCGTCCCGCGATGAACTCCTGGACCCAGATCTTGCCCCGGATGAGCGGCCGCCGGTAGGTCTTCTCGCGCCGCACGGCCCGCTGGAGCCTGCGCGACGCGTCGTCGTAGCGCCAGCGTGACCAGGGCGAGGCGGGACGCGCCACCCGGATCGCGCCGATGACCAGCAGCGCGGGCACGAACAGGCCGATGAGACCGGTCCAGATCTTGCCCTTCAGCAGGGTGACCACGGCGAGCACGAGGTTGACGGCGAGGTACGCGGCGTAAAGGCGGCCGAGGGAGCCGCTGCCGGGGTCGATGCCGAAGCCCACGTAGCTCAGCGGGTGGATGCCGAGGAGCAGCAGCCCGGTCACCGCGATGGCGACGAAGACGGCGTCGACGGAGGCGCGGCCCTTCTCCGTCCAGTAGACGTCGCTGAGATGCAGGATCAGCGCGAACTCGTCCAGGACGAGCGCCGAGCCCATGCCGAACACGACGGCCGCCGCCAGGCTGAACCCGACGTTTCCCTCCGGAATGGCGAGGCTGGCCACGCCGCCCGCCAGCATCAGCACGACGCCGAACACGACATGGTGGATGTGCACGTCACCGGCGGTCACGTTCCGGAACCACCGCACGTTGGAGCGGATCAGCCGGACGTTCACCCGCGTCAGCACAAAAGTGATCATGAACGCGACGAAGAAGCCGAACAGCGGCAGCCGCCCGGCCTCCACGATGCGTTCCTCGAACATCTCGATCATCTGCCCCCCGCAGCCTCCATAATGCCCTGCGACATGCGCGGATATCGTAGGACGCGGCCGATCAGCGACGATCCGAGGAGAAACCGCCGTGAGCCGCATCGTGGACCGCTGCGATCCCGGATACCGGGCCTGGACCGCCGAGGCCGTCCGGCTGGTCGACGCCGACGCCAACCGCAGCGCCGACACGCACCTGCACGTGTTCCCGCTGCCGCCGGAATGGGGCATCGACCTTTACTTGAAGGACGAGTCCGTCCACCCCACCGGTTCCCTGAAGCACCGGCTCGCCCGGTCGCTGTTCCTGTACGGGCTCGCGAACGGCTGGATCCAGGCCGACACGACGATCATCGAGGCGTCCAGCGGGTCCACGGCGGTGTCGGAGGCGTACTTCGCGCGTCTGCTGGGGCTGCCGTTCATCGCGGTGATGCCGGCGTCCACCAGCCCGGAGAAGATCCAGCTCATCGAGTTCCACGGCGGCCGGTGCCATCTGGTGGACGACCCGTCCGCGATCTACGACGAGTCGCGGCGGCTCGCGGCCGAGTGCGGCGGGCACTTCATGGACCAGTTCACCTACGCCGAACGCGCGACGGACTGGCGCGGCAACAACAACATCGCCGAGTCGGTCTTCGAGCAGATGCGGCTGGAGCGGTTCCCGGAGCCGTCCTGGGTCGTGGTGGGCGCGGGCACCGGCGGGACGTCCGCCACGATCGGCCGGTACGCGCGGTACCAGCGGTTCCAGACGCGGCTCGCGGTCGTCGACCCGGAGGGGTCGGCGTTCTTCGGCTCGTTCGCCGACGGGGACCCCGAGCGGACGGCGGCGGGCTCGCGGATCGAGGGCATCGGCCGCCCCCGCGTCGAGCCGTCGTTCCTGCCCACGGTGATTGACCGGATGATCCGGGTGCCGGACGCGGCGTCCATCGCGGCCATGCGCTGGACGAGCGAGGTCAGCGGACGGAACGTGGGCGGCTCCACCGGCACCAACATGTGGGGGGCTGCGGAGCTGATCGCGCAGATGCGGGCGGACGGCGAGCGCGGCAGCGTCGTCACGCTGATCTGCGACGGCGGCGAACGCTACACCGGCACGTACGGGTCGGACGCGTGGCTGGCGGAGCAGGGCCTCGACATCGAGCCGTACCTCACCGCGCTCAACGAGTTCCTGAAGACCGGCGAGATGCCCGCTATCCGGTGAATCTGATGGGGTTGACCAGGTCGGCGTAGATCAGCAGCCCGCCCATGACGATCAGGACGGCCGCCATCACATACGTCACCGGCAACGCCTTGGCGACGTCGACATAGCCGGGGTCGGGCCTTCGGAAGACCTTCGCGAACGCCTTCTTGATCGCCTCGAGGAGGGCCCCGGCGATGTGCCCGCCGTCCAGCGGCAGCAGCGGGATGAGGTTGAACATCCCGATCGCGAGGTTCAGCGACCCGAGCAGCATCACGAAGTAGGAGATCTTCTCGGTCCCGGTGAGGGCCTCGGACGCGGCGACGTCCCCGCCGATCCGGCTGACGCCGACGACCCCGACCGGGCCGTTCGGGTCGCGCTCGTCGTCGCCGAACGCCGCGTTCCACACGCCGACCATCTTCTGCGGCATCCGCACCAGCGCCCCCGCGGTGCGCGCGGTCAGGTCGCCCATCGTGCTCGCGACCGCGGCGGGGCCCTGCCGCTCGATCTCGCTGGTCGGGGTGATGCCGAGGAACCCGACCTCGACGATCTTGTCCGGGTCGTCCAGGTGCTGCATCTGGTTGCGGGCGATCGGGACGTCCAGCCGCATGTCCTGCCCGCCGCGCTCGACGGTCATCGGCACGGTCTGGCCGCCCTCGCCGCGGATCAGCTCCTGCAGGTCGCGGTAGTCGTCGATCTTCGCGCCGTCGAACGCCACGATCCGGTCACCGGGCTGCAGGCCGACCTGCTTCGCCGGCGTCGGCGCCGCGTTGGCCGGGCACTCGGTGAGCCCGGACTGGCTCGCCGGCACCATGCACTGGGCGACCTCCCGGATCACCGGCTGCGGCTGGTTCGTGCCCAGGCCCATCAGCAGGATCGCGAAGAACATCACCGCCAGCAGCAGGTTCATCGCCGGCCCGCCGGACATGATCAGCAGCTTCTGCCACCACTTCTTGCCGTAGAAGACGCGGTCCTCGTCGCCCGGCCTGACCTCTTCCAGCGCGACCCCGCGCGCGGACTCGATGAGGTTCTGGAACGGGCCGGTGCTGGCCTTCCGGATCGTCCCGGGGGCGTCGCCCTTGCGCGGCGGCAGCATCCCGATCATCCGGATGTAGCCCCCGAGCGGGATCCACTTGATCCCGTACTCGGTCTCGCCCCGGCGCCAGGACTTCATGGTCGGCCCGAACCCGACCATGAACTGGGTGGTCCGCACCTTGAACAGCTTGGCGAACGAGAAGTGCCCCAGCTCGTGCAGCGCGATGGACACCAGCAGGCCGACGAAGAGAATCAACGCTCCAGCCAGGTAGGCCATGCGGCTTGCCCCTCCGGTCAGTGCCCCGTTCACCCCGGGGGCGTCTCCATCGACCAACTCAGAGTACGGCACGGCCCCCAATCCGGTTGACCGAGCGCGCAAGGCGGCCGGCCGGCTTTTCCGGGCCCGGTTTGAGCCGGGATGCTAACCCGCCCGCGAACATTGGCATGCGCGGTGCTATTCGCGCCCCCCTGCCTCCTGTGCATCATGGCGGCCCACCCCGGGTCCTTGGAGGTATGCCTTGAAACGCGGTCATGTAGCTGCCCTGGCGTTGACGCTCGCCCTGTCCCTGGCCGGATGCAGCGGCTCCGACGACGGGGCCGGCGACGGGTCCGACGGTGGCGCCACGGCCGGGGGGCCGTCCGCGTCCGCTGCGCCGTCGTCCGGCAAGGGGAACACGGGTTCGCGCACGCCGCCCGCGCAACTGGAGGCCACCAAGAAGTTCCAGGAATGCCTGCGCAAGCAGGGTGTGGAGATCCCGAGCCCCGACCCGACCTCGTCGCCCCCCGAGCGCGACACCAAGAAGATCATGACCGCCATGCGCGAGTGCATGAAGGCGGTCACGGCATCACCGACCCCCGGCTGACCCTCCCGGCGTACGCCTGCCGACCCTCCCGGCGTACGCCGCGGGCCATGGCATAGAATGCCGACCGCCGATGATCCCGTGCGGGAGAGTCCCTCGCAGCCGGTGAGGGACGCCGAAGGAGCAAATCCTCCCCGGAACCTCTCAGGCCAACGGACCGCACGGGCCAGGCGACCTCTGGAAAGCGGGGACACGGTCCCCCGCCGAAGGTGAAAGCCCGCCTGAGCGGCGGGTGAAGCTCTCAGGCGCCGATGACAGAGGGGGAGGCACCGAGACGCCCCGGTGCGTGAATGGGACGATGGACCATGCGCGCCCGTGACGAAGGAGCCGAGCCCATGACCGCCGACCCGACCGTGAAGAAGACGCCGCTGCACGACGTCCACCAGGACCTCGGCGCGAACCTCGTCGACTTCGCCGGCTACCTCATGCCGCTGCGCTACGCGAGCGAGACCGCCGAGCACCAGGCCGTCCGCACCGGCGCCGGGCTGTTCGACCTGTCGCACATGGGAGAGATCTTCGTCTCCGGGCCGGGCGCGGGCGCCGCGCTCGACTACGCGCTCGTCGGCAACCTGGCCTCGATGCCGGTCGGCAAGGCCCGCTACACCATGACCTGCGGGCAGGACGGCGGGATCCTCGACGACGTGATCGTCTACCGGCTGGCCGACGCCACCTGGATGGTCGTCGCGAACGCCTCCAACGCCGACGTCGTCCGCGAGGCGCTGGTCGAGCGGGCCGCGGCCTTCGAGGCCGCCGTCGAAGACCGCTCCGAGACCTACGGGCTGCTCGCCCTCCAGGGGCCGCGCTCCCAGGGGATCCTCGAGGAGTTCACCGACGCGCCGCTGGCCGACCTCAAGTACTACGCGGTCCTCGCCGGACGCGTCGCGGGCGTAGACGCGCTCATCGCCCGCACCGGATACACGGGCGAGGACGGCTTCGAGCTGTTCGTGGACGCGTCCGACGCCGTCCCCCTGTGGAAGACGCTCGCCGGTGTGGACGGCGTCGTCCCCGCCGGCCTGTCCGCACGCGACACGCTCCGCCTCGAAGCGGGCATGCCGCTGTACGGCAACGAACTGACCGCCGAGACCACGCCGTTCGAAGCGGGCCTCGGCCGGATCGTGAAGCTGGACAAGCCGGGCGACTTCGTCGGGAAGACCGCCCTGGCCGCCCAGGCCCAGACCCCGCAGGGCCGTAGGCTCGTGGGACTGGTCGCACGCGGGCGTCGAGCGCCCCGTAAGGGGTACCAGGTCGTCACGTCCGGCGGCGCGCCGTGCGGGATCGTGACGAGCGGCGCCCCGTCGCCCACACTGGGCACGCCGATCGCCATGGCGTACCTCGACAGCGGAGTCGAGGAGACCGACCTCGCCGTGGACGTCCGCGGCCGCCAAGAGCCGGTGGACGTGGTTCCCCTGCCGTTCTACAAGCGTCCCTGAAAGAGAGAAGTGATCGTGAGCGTTCCGGAGCAGCTCCGCTACAGCGAAGAGCACGAGTGGGTGTCCGGCCTCGGTGGCGAGGACGGGATCGTCACCATCGGCATCACCGCGCACGCCGCCGACGCCCTGGGAGAGATCGTCTACCTCGAGCTGCAGCCGTCCGAGGGCGACTCCGTCGAGGCCGGCGAGCCCTGCGGGGAGATCGAGTCGACCAAGTCGGTCAGCGACGTCTACTCCCCCGTCAGCGGCGAGATCACCGCGATCAACGCCGCCGCGGTGGACGAGCCCAAGGTCATCAACGACGACCCGTACGGCGAGGGCTGGATCTTCAAGGTCCGCATCTCCGAGGAACCGGGCGACCTGCTCGACTCGGCCGCCTACGACAAGCTGATCGAGGAGAGCTGATCTTGAGCCTGCACGACTCGCTCGCCACGTCCGACCCCGAGGTCGCCCGGGCCGTCGCCGCCGAGCTGCGGCGCCAGCAGTCCACCCTGGAGATGATCGCCTCGGAGAACTTCGCGCCGGTCTCCGTCCTGGAGGCGCAGGGCTCGGTCCTGACCAACAAGTACGCCGAGGGCTACCCCGGGCGGCGCTACTACGGCGGCTGCGAGCACGTCGACGTCACCGAGCAGCTCGCGATCGACCGCGCGAAGTCGCTGTTCGGCGCCGAGCACGCGAACGTCCAGCCGCACAGCGGCGCGCAGGCCAACACGGCCGTCTACTTCGCGCTGCTCAAGCACGGCGACACGATCCTCGGCCTCGACCTCGCGCACGGCGGGCACCTCACCCACGGGATGCGGCTGAACTACTCCGGCAAGACGCTGAACGTGGTCCCGTACCACGTCCGCGCCGAGGACGGCCTGGTCGACATGGACGAGGTGGCCTCGCTGGCGGCCGAGCACCGTCCCAAGATGATCGTGGCGGGCTGGTCGGCGTACCCGCGGCAGCTCGACTTCCCCGCCTTCCGGGAGATCGCCGACTCGGTCGGGGCGCTGCTCATGGTCGACATGGCGCACTTCGCGGGCCTCGTCGCCGCGGACCTGCACCCGTCCCCCGTCCCCTACGCGGACATCGTCACGACCACCACCCACAAGACGCTCGGCGGCCCCCGCGGCGGCCTGATCCTCGCCCGCGAGGAGTACGGCAAGAAGATCAACTCCGCGGTGTTCCCCGGCATGCAGGGCGGCCCCCTGGAGCACGTGATCGCCGCCAAGGCCGTCGCCCTCAAGATCGCCGCGTCGGACGAGTTCCGCACCCGCCAGTCGCTCACCGTCGAGGGGGCCCGCGTCCTGGCCGACCGGCTCCTCGCCGAGGACTCCGCCAAGGCCGGCGTGAAGGTCCTGACCGGCGGGACGGACGTCCACCTCGTCCTGGTCGACCTCGTGGACTCCGAACTCACCGGCCGCGACGCCGAGGACCGCCTCCACGACATCGGCATCACCGTCAACCGCAACGCCGTACCGAACGACCCGCGCCCGCCGATGGTCACGTCCGGCCTGCGCATCGGCACCCCGGCGCTCGCCACCCGCGGCTTCACCGCCGCCGACTTCACCGAGGTGGCCGACATCATCGCCCTGGCCCTCCAGCCGACCTTCGACCGCGACGCCCTGTCGTCCCGAGTGAAGGCCCTCGCGGCCAAGCACCCCCTATACCCGGACCTGTGACGCCACCGCGCCCCCTTCCACCCGGAAGGGGGCGCCGGCCACACCGGAACTTCCCGTAACGCACCACTCGGCACTTGCAGGATCTGGCGGCCGCATCAGGTCAGGGGGTGGATCGGGGGAGCGTGCCAGCAAATACTGGCGCTGACTGTCCCGTCCGCCAAGGAGCCCGCCATGGATCGAGCCGGCCCGAATCCTCTCCCGTCCCGCCGCGGCGTCATCCTCGGCGGTGCCGCCCTGCTCGGCGCCGCCGTGCCGCTGGCCGGTACGGCCCGCGCCACCGCCCCGCCGGAGACCGGGTGGGTCGATGTGCCCGTCCCGCCGCTGACCGGCCAGCGGCCACTGCTCGGGATCGCCGCGCCGGACCCGTGGCACGTCTTCGCCGGCGGCGCCGAGAACGCGAACCAGCCGGACCAGCGCGCCGTCATGCTGCACCGGACCCCGCGCGGCTGGACGCGGGCCGTCCTGCCCGAGGGCCTGACCATCGTCAACGACGTCCGCGCCCGGCACGCCGCCGACGCCTGGGCCCTCGCCGCGGCCGCAGAGGCCCAGGAACGCACCGACCTGCTGCACTGGAACGGGCGCCGCTGGACGACGGTGCCCGGCCCCGCCGGCGAGCGGCTCTACGCCATCGACCTGGACCGGACCGGCGCGCTGTGGGCGACCGGCATCGGCGAGGGCGGCACGACGGTGTCCGTGCGGCGCAGGCACGGCCCGTGGACGAACACGCTCACCCTGCCGGAACTCCATGGGCTCAACGCCATCGCCGCCGGGAGCCGCTCGGACGTCTGGGTCGGGGGAATGGGCGAGTCGAGCACCGCGCCGACCCCGCTGTGGCACTTCGACGGCACGGACTGGACGCGCGTCATGTGGGAAGGGACGACCTACGCCCACTGGATCCTGCAGATCGAGTACGTCGCCCCTGACGACGTCTGGTTCTACGCCATAGAGCAGCACCCACTGTTCAGGCCGCCCACGCTGCACCACTGGAACGGCTCCGCATTCACCGTGCACCCACTCCCGGAACGGACCGCCGCGGCCGGCGAGGTACGCCCGAGGTCCGTGACCGGGTTCCTCGGCTCGCTCGCCTCCGACGGGCGGGGCGGCGTCTGGCTGTCCTACTCGTTCGACCCCACCTACCTGCTGCATTTCGACGGCGGCTCCTGGACTCTCGTCAGCCCGCCCGTCCCGACGGCCGCGTACTCGATGGCCCGCGTGCCCCACACCACCACCGTCTGGGCAGGCACCCAGAGGGGCACGGTCTGGCGTCATTCCACACGTCCTAGCCCACGCCCGCAGTAGCGCCGACGAGGTCGTCCCACGGCTGGGCGGTGGGTGTGCCCGTAGCGCGGGCGTCCTTACAGGGCCTCGTTCAGGGCGTGGGCGGCCGCGCGGCGCAGGGTTCGGCGTTCGGCTTCGGTGACGGACTTGTCCGAGCACGAAGCCATGGCGATGAGGTTGCCCTTGCGCGCCACGATCACGGTCCAGGAGCTGTCGGTGAGCCCCTCGCAGCTCTCCTCGCCCACACCGGTGTCCGCGGGCGGGCCGGTGCAGCCGAAGTCGGTGCCGCCGTCCAATGCCTCGTGCGCCTCCTCCACGCCTTTCTCCGGTTCGTCGCCGTTGTAGAGGTTGAGCTGGACCTGGAAGGTGTCCTCCGGGGAGAACCGCGAAGTCCCGAACGCGCAGAGCCGCCACTCCCCATAGCCGTCGCTCTTTCTCTGCGGGACGCGCTTGCTGTCCGCGGCTTCCACGTCGCGCAGTATCTGCTCTCCCTCGCCGTCGTCGTAAAGGGCGCACACGTCAGGCAGAGACGTGGCGACGTCGGGTTTCAGCAGCAGTTCCCGGCCGAAGGCGACGCCGCCGACGGCCATCGCGAGCACGATGGGAAACGCGATGGCCACCGCCAGCCAGGGCGCGAAACGCCGTCCGCCGGAACCGCTCGCCGGCATGGTCGGCCCGTGGACAGGTGGAGGCGGCATCGGCGGCGGCGCGTACGCCGGTCGCGGCTGCTCCCGTTGCGTCAGCCGTTGGACGAGGTCGGACGCGGTGGGCCGCCGGGCCGGGTCCTTGGTGAGGCAGGACGAGACCAGGCCGCGCAACCGCCCGTCCAGGGCGGACAGGTCCGGCTCCTCGTTCAGGATCTGGTGGAAGAGGGCCTGGACGCTGTCCCGCCTGAACGCCGGACGGCCGGTCGCGGCGAACACCATCGTCGCGCCCCAGGCGAACACGTCGGCCGCCGCCGTGACGCGGTGGCCTTCGATCTGCTCCGGCGCCATGTAGGCCGGGGTCCCGATCGGGCCCTGGGTCAGCGAGGAGGTGACGTCCACCGCGCGGGCGATCCCGAAGTCGATGACGCGCGGCCCGCCGGGCCCCAGCAGCACGTTGTGCGGCTTGAAGTCGCGGTGGACGATCCCCGCCTCGTGGACGGCGGCCAGCGCGGTCGCCGTGTCGACGGCCAGCCGCTCCAGCGCCGCACCCCACCGCGGCCCCTCGGCGATCACGGCGGCCTGCAGGGACGGGCCGTCGACGAACTCGCTGACCACGTACGCGATGCCGGGCTCCAGCCGGACGTCGATGACACGCACCGTGCATGCGGGCGGCACCCGCCGGGCCGCCTCGGCCTCCCGCGCCATCCGCCGCCGCGCGTTCGCGTCGAGCCCGCGCAGCAGCTTGACCGCGACCCGCTCCCCGTCGCCGCCGGAGCCGAGATAGACGACGCTCTGCGCACCCTCGCCAAGCCGTCCCAGGACCTCCCACGGGCCGATGAACGAAGGATCGCCCGGCTCCAGCGGCATCGCGGACATCTGCCTCCTTCGGGAAAGAAAGATGCCCTCTTCTTTACATCATTCGGGATATACCGGGGGCCGCGCGACCCTGACGCATCGGCGGTGGGTTTCCGGCGCCGCCGGGTATCGGCGACGCACACGGGAGGTCATGGCACTGGACCTTTCACCGGCATTCCCGCCCGGTCATCCGGAGAGCGGATCAGTCGTCGCCTCGGAAGTGCTGCCTGGCCAGTTGCACGAAGGCTCCCCCGAACCCGAGCGTCGCGATTCCGGTGACCACGAAGAGCACCGTGACCAGCACGGTCACCATGAACCTCGACCAGCTCCACACTCCCGCCTCGTAGGCCGTCCCGGCTGCGAGGCGGGCGGGCAGGCGCCGGTCCGGCCGGCATTCGCCGGAGTGCTCCACCTGGACGCCGGGTCTGCGACCGCCTCGATCGGGCTGGAAGTCTCCCTGGCAGGTCGCCGGTGTCCTGGGATGGCCATCGCGGTCCAGGCCCGTGATGGTCACCGTCCCCTGGGTCCCGGTCACGCCGTACGTCGCCGCCCAGCCCTGTCCAAAGCTGAACAGGCCCCAGCCGGACAGGACCAGGAACGGTGCCGCCAGCAGGAACAGGGGACCGAACACAACCCACCCGTAGTCGCGCTCACCGCTCGCCAACATGCACCTCCGCCGGGGACGCCGAGCCGGCCGCTGACGAAACGGCTCGTCCGGTGAGACGCGCACCGATGATCACATGTTCACGGGGTTTGCGCGCTCCGCGGCCCGCGCCCCGTCCTGTCGGGGGATGAGGCGTTCCCTCTGGTGATGCTCAGGAGGTGAGGGCGCCGCGGCCGGTGGGTGAGTGGGCGCCGCGTCGGGCCTCGTTGCCGCAGTGGCGGCAGATCACCATGGGGCTGACCGTCTCGCCGCAGGAGTGCTCCCAGCGGACGGGCGGGTCGTCCGCGTGCAGGTGGCGGTCGCCCCACCTCATCAGGACGAGCAGGACGTCGCCCAGCTCCATGCCCGCGGGCGTCAGGTGGTACTCGTAGCGGACCGGGTGGTCGCTGTAGCGCTCACGGCGGATGACGCCGTTCGCCTCCAGCTTGCGCAGGCGGGACGTCAGGATGTCGCGGGACGCGCCCGTGTTGCGGACGATCTGGTCGAAGCGCCGCACCCCGTAGCTGAGCTCGCGGATGACGAGCAGGCTCCAGCGTTCGCCGACCAGGTCCAGGGTGTCGGCGACGGAGCACTCGCGCGGGCGGGCGTCCTTCGGCATACCGGGAAGCCTAGCCGCCGGACCTGGCCGGACCATCCGTCAGAGCCTCTCGATGACGGTGGCGTTGGCGAGGCCGCCCGCCTCGCACATGGTCTGGAGCCCGTAGCGTCCGCCGCGGTCTTCGAGGGCGTGCAGCAGCGTCGTCATGATGCGGGCGCCGCTGGCGCCGAGCGGGTGGCCGATGGCGATCGCGCCGCCGCGCACGTTGACGCGGGTGAGGTCGGCGCCGGTCTCGCGCTGCCATGCGAGGACGACCGGGGAGAACGCCTCGTTCACTTCGAACAGATCGATGTCGGCCAGGGCGAGGCCGGCGCGGTCCAGGACCTTCTCGGTCGCCGGGATGATCGCGGTGAGCATGAGCAGGGGGTCGTCGCCGGTCACGGCGAACGCGTGGAAGCGGGCGCGGGGACGCAGGCCCAGGCGTCCGGCGACGTCGGCGCCCATGACGAGGACGGCGGCGGCGCCGTCGTTGACCGGGGACGCGTTGCCCGCCGTGATCTTCCAGCCGATCTCGGGGAACCGCTCGGCCATGCGCTCGTCGTAGTAGGCGGGCTTGAGGCCCGCGAGGATCTCCGGGGACGTCCCGGGACGGACGGTCTCGTCCCGCTGACCCGTCCAGGCGACCTCCCGGTCGAACTCGCCGTTCTTCCACGCCCCGGCGGCGCGGCGGTGCGACTCGTGGGCGAAGGCGTCGAGCTCCTCGCGCGACAGGTTCCAGCGGGCGGCGATCAGTTCGGCGCTGATGCCCTGGCCGACGAGGCCGCCCGGGTACCGGTCGCGGAGCATCGTGCCGAACGGGTCGCTGCCGGGCAGGACGCTCGCCCCCATCGGGACCCGCGACATCGACTCGACGCCGCACGCGATCGCGATGTCGTACGCGCCGCTCTGCACGCCCTGCGCCGCGATGTGCAGGGCCTGCTGGGAGGAGCCGCACTGCCGGTCGACGGTCATGGCGGGGACGGTCTCCGGGAACCCGGCGGCCAGGACGGCCGTGCGGGTGATGTTGAGCGCCTGGTCGCCGGCCTGGGTGACGACCCCGCCGACGACGTCGTCCACCTGAGCCGGGTCGACGCCCGAGCGTTCGACGAGCGACTTCAGCGTGCGTGCCAGGAGGTCGGCCGGGTGGTCGTCGTGCAGCGTCCCGTCCGGCTTTCCCTTGCCCAGCGGAGTGCGCACGGCCTCCACGATCACCGCGTCCCGCATGACTCCCACCTCCGTTGCGTTTTCCAACTCACTATCGGAGTATGCGATCAGCGAGTTGGAAAACACAACCCACGGCGTCTGTGCGCTGCCTCACGCGCAAAACCCGGGGGCCGCGGCGTATACC
>NZ_SMKK01000218.1 GCF_004348425.1 Actinomadura sp. 7K507 | reverse complement strand
CGCAGCTTGCGCTGGAGCCGGACCAATGGGTCGTCGCCGTCCCTGGTGCCGGACGGCCCCGCGGCCTCCTTGGGCCTCAGCCGTCCTGCGTCGGACCTGGTCCACTCCCGGACGGCCCACCGTTCGGCGATGGCCCACCGGCCGTCCCGCCGGGCCATGTGGTCGACGAACCGCACGCCGGTGGTGAAGTTCACGCGGGGATCGTCGGCGGGTTCCCCCCAGTGCACCGAGGTTCCGTACGTCTCGCTGATGGCGGTGTCGCCGAGCAGTTCGACCAGGTGGTTGGCGACGAGGTGCATCGTCCCGCCGAGCCGGGCGCGCAGCTTGGGCTCGACCCAGGCGATGTACTCGTCCAGGGTGCCGTCGAAGCCGGTGTGGTGGTCGATGGCGTCGGGGTGGTACGCCGACCGGACGAGGTCGAAGTCCAGCCGATCGATCCCGCGGCAGTACCGCAGGACGACGTCATGGATTTCCTGACGGTCGGACCACTCGCTCCACTGCACACCCATGGTCGCGAGCGTCCAACAATCACCGCCCGCCCACGACCCCCATCCCGCTCTGCGGGACGACCCGCCCGGCGACGCAAGGGCCAAGACCGGCCGCAGTGCAGGCTGTGCGTCGTGGGGTTTCGGGCATGCATCTCCTGCTGGCTCTGGTTCACTGCAATACATGGATTCTGAGGACTTGGAGCCGTTTCGTCCCTTTCGCTGGGATCTGGTGCGCCGTCAGCAGCTCGGTTCGCTGATGGACGCGTCCCCGGAACCTGACCTGTGGTTCCTCGACGAGCTGATCGACTGCTCGGCCAAGGTGCTGGCCCGGTGCGCCGACGGCGAGCTGTATTTCGTGGGCCGTTCCCCCGACAGCCTTTTCGACCTGCTCTCGGGCGCGCTGGCGGACAGCTCGTGGCGTGGGCGCCTGCACCTGCTCCCGTTCTCGCTGCGGTGGGGCGCCGAGGATCTCACCGGGCCTCTGGTGGCGCAGTTGCGAGCCAATCTGACCGCCGCGGGTCTGTCTCCTCACGAGCTGGCGCGCAAGGATCGCGCCGTGGTCTTCACCGATCTGGTCTCGGAGGGAGGCACCTTTGAGAGCCTCTACACGCTGCTGCGCGACTGGATCGACGACGAGCGCGCCCAGTGGGACGTCATCCGACGCAAACTGCGTTTCCTCGGCATCACCTGGCGCCAGAAGACCAGCCCGAAAACCTGGCGGTGGCAGCAGAAGTCGGATTGGACGGGCGAGCTGCCGCGTAAATCGATCACCAACATCTCGCTGGACGGCGAGGTGTGGGGCTACCTGGGCAACAGACAGGACAAGCTCACGGCCTCCTTCCACCAGCAGCGATGGTCCGAGCATTCGGTGAGACGGCCCCGCCATGACCAGGACGCCCGGCATGCGCTCGCGGAGGCCGTCGCGCTCGTCGAGACCGGCCGTACACGCGAGGTGCGGAACCGCCTGGCCCGTCACATCGCCGAGGAGCCCACCGTCTCGGAACGCTGGGTTCGCGCCCTCGTCTCCGAACTCTCCCGCTGACGGAAGCCGACCGGGAGGCGGACGCCCGCCCAACCGACGATGCGGGAAGGTCATGATGCGTGCTCCTTCGCGATGGGCGGGTCTGCGTGTTCCGGCCGTGATTCCAGGTTCAGCCTCGGCAGTCGCCGGGCCACGGCGGCGGGCATCCACCAGGCCCAGCGGCCCATCAGTTGCATCGCGGCCGGGACCACCAGGCAGCGGATGATGACGGCGTCGACGAAGATCGCGATGGCCATGCCGAATCCGATCTGCTGCAGGAGCCGCTGCGGGCTGAGCATGAACGCCCCGAAGATGAGGATCATGATCAGCCCGGCGGCCGTGATGACGGCACCGGTGTGCGCGAGGCCCTCCCGTACCGCGCTCTCATCACTGCCGGTCCGCTCGCGCTCCTCGTGGATCCGGGAGACGAGGAACACCTCGTAGTCCATCGAGAGCCCGAACACGATCGCGAACACCAGGACGGGGATGTACGCCTCGATCGGTGCCGGGTCGATGCCGAACAGCCCCTCCTGGAACACCAGGGTCATCGCGCCGAGCGCGGCTCCGATGCTGACGAGGTTCAGCACGGCCGCCTTGATCGGGATCAGTACCGATCGGAACATGGCCATCAGGATCAGCAGCGACACCCCGACGACGACCGCGATGAAGTACGGCATCCGTTCCGCGACCTTGCCGGCGTAGTCCTGCGTGGCGGCGGTCGCCCCGCCGACGGAGAAGTCCGCGCCGGTCCGATCCGACACCTCGGGCAGGACGTTCTCGCGGAGCGTGGTGACGAGGTCGGCGGTCGCCTCGTCCTGCGGGGCCGAGTCGGGGATGGCCAGGATGGTGGCGGCCCGGCCGTCCTCGCTGACCGTTGGTGGCGTCGTGGCCGCGATGCCCGCGGTTCCGGCGAGGACGCGTGAGGCCGCCTGCGCCGGCCGTTCGGCTCCGCTGCCGCCGCCGTCGACCGTGATGAGAAGCGGGCCGTTCACTCCTGGGCCGAAGCCCGCGGCGAGGAGGTCGTAGGCCTGGCGGCTCGTCGTGCCGGGCGGATCGTTCCCGGCGTCGGCGAAGCCCAGCCGCATGTTCAGCGCCGGAGCCGCGAGGACGCCGAGGACGGCGACGGCGATCACGATCGCCGGGACGGGGCGCCGCTGGACGGCGGTGGCGAGACGGCGCCATACCGCCCCCTCGGACCGGTCTGGATGCTTCGCGGCCCGTCTTGCCGCGCGCGCGGTGAACTGGCGGGCGAAGCGCCGGCCGAACAGGGCGAGCAGGGCGGGTAGCAGCGTCAGCGACGCGATCATGGTGGCGAGCACCGTGAGCGCGAGCGCCAGTGCCGACCCCTGCACCGAGCCCAGCCCGAGGGTCACCAGGCCCAGCAGCGCGACGATCACCGTCGTTCCGGCGAAGAAGACCGTCCGCCCGGCGGAGTCGATCGCCGTCGTCGCGGCCGCTTCCGGCGTCGTGCCCCGAAGGAGTTCGCCCCGATATCGCGCGAAGATCAGCAGGGCGTAGTCGATGCCGACGCCCAGCCCCACCAGCACCATGAGGTACTGGGTGTAGGAGGAGATCGTGAACGCGTGGGACGCCAGGATGACCATGCCGACGGCCGATCCGACCGCGAACAGCGCGGTGATGACCGGCAGGCCGGCCGCTATGACCGTGCCGAACATCAGTACCAGGATCACCAGGGCGGCCAGGATGCCGACCGTCTCGGCCGTGCCGGTCTCCCCTTCGGCCAGCAACCGGGCGGCTTCACCGCCCACCTCGACATCGAGGCCCTCCGCCTCGGCCGACTGCGCGGTGTCGACGACGCGCTGTACCTCATCGAGCGGCATGTCCTCCGACGCGACGTCGAGTACGGCCGTCGCGTAACCGACGGTGCCGTCCTGGGAGACCGTGAGCGGGCTCGCGTACGGGCTGCTCACACGATTGATGTGCGGCAAGGCCCCGACGTCGGCGAGCGCCGACCCGACCTCCTTCCGGACGGCGGGATCGCCCAGTCCGCCTTCGGAGTGGAAGACGATCTGCAGCGTGTCCCCGGCACGTCCGAACCCGTGCTCGGCCATCAGATCGGCCGCGTGCTGCGATTCCGTCCCCGGCAGGGACACGTCGTCGCGGTAGTCGTCGCCGGCCGCCGACGCGGCCACCCAGATGGCGGCCAGTACCGCGACCCACACGCCGAGCGCCGCGAGGCTGTGGCGCTGGGCGAACCGCGCGATCCGAACGAAAACGCCGGACCGCGTCGAATCACGTACCGCGCTACCGGCACGCATGGACGCGCTCCCGGGATCCTGAGCTCACCGCGGCTGTCCGGCGCGGCGTTGACGCCGTCAGCCGGCGGGCGGCGCGGATGGAAGGGTGGTGCACGAAGCAGCAAGAATCTGTCATGCGCATACTCTATTCATTAGAAGATGTGTAAAGTCAACCGGAGTCCAGTCATGCCCGATGAGCCCAAGAAGCGCCGCTACGACTCGCTCCGGCGGGAAACACAGGCGCTGGAGACCCGCGCCGAGATCGCACGAGCCGCGCGCAGGCTCTTCGTCGCACAGGGCTGGGCCGTAACGACGGTCCGCGATGTCGCCCGCGAGGCCGGTGTCTCCGCGCCGACGGTCTACGCCACCTACAAGAACAAGACCGGCCTGACCCGCGCACTCGCCGACGCCGCCGACCTCTCGGCCGACCCTGCGCAGATGCTCGCGGAGCTCGAAGACCCGGCCGCCGACCCCGCGGACCAGCTCGCCGCCATGGCCTCCTTCGACCGCCGCCTCTACGAACGCGCCGGCGACATCATCGCCCTGATCCGCGACGCCGGCCGCAGCGAACCCGAACTCGCCGCCATCTACACCAACGGACGCCGAGCCGCGGACGAGAACAGACGGCAAGTGTTCGAATCCTGGCCGCACGGATCACTGCGCGACGGCCTGGACCTGCGGACAGCGATCGACATCTACGCCGCCATGTGCAACATCGACGCCTACTCCACCTTCATCAACGAACGCCGATGGACGCCCGACCAGGTCGAACAGTGGTGGCGAGCCGCACTCCCACGCGAACTGCTCGACCCCGACCGCCCGCGCCCCCAACCGTGACCACCCCAGATGCCGCCGTCGACCGCCCTTCTCAGCGGACCCGCGCGGGGACGCGACCGGGTCATCCGGGTGCGTCCGTGACGGCCATGCGGGTTCTGGCCGTCCGCGCCATGAGGAAGTCGATGGCGAACACGATCGCGGCCGCCACGGTGAGACCCGCCGCGACCACGGGCAGGGCCCTGGCGTCCCATCCGGTCAGGATCGCGCCGCCGAGGCCGCCGGCGAGCGCCGAACCCAGGTACATGGCCGAGGAGTTCAACGAGATCGCCACGGTGGCGGCCTTGGGCGCCGCCCGCAGGAGGCGGGCCTGCTGGGGGACCGAGACCATCCAGGCGGCCACGGCCCACACGCCCACTGCAACATAGGCGCCGGCCAGGTTCCGGGCGATCAGGTCGAACATCAGGAGCGAGACGGTGATCCACGCGAGCACGCCGCCGAGGATGCGGTCGGCGCCGAAGCGGTCGACGAGTTCGGCGGTCCCGGCCTCGGCCTCCCACGCCGGACGCCTGCCTGACAGCGCCACGATCGGCGAGCTGATCCCAACTTTCACGCGCTTGCCTCCGTTTCCCGCAGCTTGCGCTGGAGCCGGACCAATGGGTCGTCGCCGTCCCTGGTGCCGGACGGCCCCGCGGCCTCCTTGGGCCTCAGCCGTCCTGCGTCGGACCTGGTCCACTCCCGGACGGCCCACCGTTCGGCGATGGCCCACCGGCCGTCGCGCCGGGCCATGTGGTCGACGAACCGCACGCCGGTGGTGAAGTTCACGCGGGGATCGTCGGCGGGTTCTCCCCAGTGCACCGAGGTTCCGTACGTCTCGCTGATGGCGGTGTCGCCGAGCAGTTCGACCAGGTGGTTGGCGACGAGGTGCATCGTCCCGCCGAGCCGGGCGCGCAGCTTGGGCTCGACCCAGGCGATGTACTCGTCCAGGGTGCCGTCGAAGCCGGTGTGGTGGTCGACGGCGTCGGGGTGGTACGAACACCGCTTACCCACGGCCCACATCCCGCTCTGCGGGACGGCTCACCTGGTGGGCCAGGTTGAGCGCATGGCAGGAGGACGGGCCGTCGGAGCCGAGAGCCCATCAGGTTGGGCTCCAGCTGGATGTCTGATGTCACATGTTGCTCAGCGCGGCGAACATGATCATTACAGCGCAGAAGAATCCGCCGGCGAGAACGACTCCCGACGCCGCGAGAGCAAGACCCGGTCGGAGAAGGTGGCGGACCACCAGATAGGCCACTGCGACGGCCAAGAACACGGCCACGGAAAGGTAGAGCACGATCAGCGACATCCCTCCCACAAGGACGGTGGTGATCAGCGTTACCACCACCCTTGCTCCACCCTGGAAGTCCCGGCCGACGAGCGGGTAGGTGACCGCCCCGGCGAAAACGGCGCAGCCGGCAACCATCGCAAGGATGGTCAGAGTCTCTGAACTCACGGTGGTCCTCGTCCCTATCGGGTGAAACACGGTCGGCTCTTGAGTTCGATTCGAGTTCGAGCCAGAAAGTTCGATCACGTAGTGGACGGCCCGCCCTCCCACTCGGGTTCGCTGCGCGTCCAGGTGCCGGTGGCGTTGATGAAGACGAGGACGCCCGGTGTGCGCTGGCGGAAGTGGTCGCGCCCAGACGCCCACCGGTACGAGCAGGAGTTACCGGCCCCACGTCTGAGGATCCGTACGGCGGCCGGCTTGCCGAATATCATCAGCGAGTCGTCCGCTGGTCTCCGGCCAACTCCAGGGCAGACTGTCTGCGGACACTTTCTGCCATTGTCAGTCAAGGTAAAGCCGGAAGTATTTGCTGCGATTGACTCGCTCACCTAGGTGATGGACGTCTCGTAGACCAGCAGAGAACGATATTCGTCATCGACGATCGGCGTGTCGACGATAACTGCGTCAACCTATGCGAAGTAAGCAAGCAGTACTCGCGTACTGTATGCGCTGCATAGCTTTCGGGAGGGATCGGCCAGAAGGGGATCTCCGGGACGCACAGCAGCCTCGCAGCCGGTCCGAGTTGCCCTCTGAAGTCGCGGTTCCCGGGCCTGCGCTCCTGGGGACGGCGGCCCGGGCCGGTCTAGCCAGGTGCGGTGAACACGCGCGCTTCGCGGCGCATCGTGGTATCTGGACATTCATGCTGTTGCGTCGAACCAGGAAGCTCGCCCTCGAATACAGGATGTGGCACGAGCACAGGGCCCCCGAGGGCACGGGCCTCGACCCGGCGGACGTCCATCGCCGCATGGGCTCGCTGAGGAAGGGCCTGCTCGGCCCGGTGGCGGCGGCGAGCGCCCTGCGGGACGCGGCCGTCATCGTTGACGCCGAGGCCGCCGCGTGCGTCGAGACCATTAAGCGGATCGACACCGAATACGGCACCGTGTTCCGCCGCGTGGCCTACGTCTCCGGCGAATACCTCGCGCCCTACGAGCACCTCCTCGTCGCCCGCGACGGGCTCGCGCGATCCCGCAGGCTCGCACCGCAACTACGCTCCCTCGCCGGACGCTACGAACGGCGCGCCCAGCGGCGCCCGTCGGCGTTCGGTGCGTTCCGACGGCCCCACGTCGCGACACTCAAGGAGGCCGGCGACACCAAACGGCTGCTGCGCGCACTGGGCCACAAAGACGACGAGATCTGCGGCCGCGCGGCCACGGCACTGTCCGATCTTCATGTGACCGAAGCGGTCGAACCCCTGCTCGCGATCCTGGACGGCAGGCGCCCGGGCGGCGGCGAGCCTAGTAAGAAGGTGCGAGGCAGCGTAGTGGCGGCTTTGACCGCTTTCCACGAGCCTCGCGTCGCCGACGCGTTGCTGCGCTACGCGTATGAGCATGCTGATGACTACGACGACTTCGGGGCACTGTCCGGGCTGGTGCAGATGGGGGACGCGCGGGCACTGGAACCTCTCGCCGCCCATCTGCCCGGCGGCAATCTTCCGAACTACGCCGTCCGGCTGCTCGCCGACCTGGGCGACCCACGCGCGATCCCGATCCTGCGCGACTTCATCGGCGAACTCGAAAGACGCAGGCCGCCAGAGGGAGCGTCCCTCCGGCTCCGCGACCTCGACCTCAAGGCCGCCCGCACAGCCCTGGCCCGCCTCGATCCCGAGCACCACCCTCCACAGGACGACAACCGCGCCGAACCGTGATCGTCAGGGCCCGCACGGTGGCCAGTTGAGAGCTCGTGACCGAGGCGGCGGCGCCGGCAGCGGGCCCAGGTAGGGCAGCACGGTGAATCCGGCGCATTGGACGATGATCGCTGCGGTCAGCAGACGGCGCCGGTCCACGGTCACGGTGATTGCCGCGAGGACGGGAGCCAATACCGTCGGCGGCGTGGGCCTCGTCCTTCACGCTGGAAGAGCGGAGACTTCCGTGGGCGCAGGGTTGGCCAGGATCGAGATCACCGCGTCCCGGCCCGCGCGGTTGGCGCCGATCGTCGACTGCGACGGGCCGTAGCCGATGACGAACAGGCGTGGCTCGTCCAGCGATCTGCCGTTCGCGACGCGGATTCCGCCGTGCTGGGTGCGCAGTCGCAGGGGAGCGAGGTGCTTGAGCTCAGCCCGGAATCCGGTCGCCCACAGGATGACGTCGGCGGGTTCGAACGAGCCGTCCGGCATGCGGACGCCATGCTCCTCGATGCGGGTGAACATCGGATGCCGCACCAGCACGCCCCGCTCGTCGGCCCGCTCGGTCCACGGCGTGCGGATCATCCCCGTCACGCGCACAATGCTCTGCGGAGGCAGTCCCTCGCGGACGCGCTCTTCCGCGCGGGCGAGCGCCTCGACGATGGTGGGGGTGGCCAGCCCGTCCTTCCACTCGGGTTCGGTGCGCGTCACCCACAACGTGTCGGCGACGCGCGAGATCTCTTCGAGCAGTTGCGTCGCCGAGATCCCCGCACCGACGATCACGACGCGCTTGCCCGCGAACTCCTCGGCCGACACGTAGTCGCGGACGTGGAGCTGACGCCCGCGAAAGCTCTGCATACCGGGGTAGTGCGGCCAGTGCGGGCGCGTCCAGGTACCGGTGGCGTTGATGACGTGGCCGGCGGACCACGTCCCGGAATCCGTCTCGACGATAAGTGGGCTGTCCGCGTCGGCGCCGTCCGCGCTCGTGGCGCGCCGCACGGCACGCACGCGCACGGGACGCTGCACATCGAGAGCGAAGCGCTGCTCGTAGTCGCCGAAGTAGGCGGGCAGGACGTCGCGGCTGCTGGCCTCCGGATCCGCGGGCGGCACGGGGAATCCCGGCAGCTCGTAGATGCCGTTGACCGTCGCCATTTTCAGCGAGGCCCAGCGGTGCTGCCATGCACCCCCGGGCCCGTCTTCCGAATCCAGTACCACGAACGTCCGATCGGCCACCGAGGCTCGGGTGATGGGAACGAACTCGCGCCGCTGCAGGTGATAGGCCGCAGACAGCCCCGCCTGCCCGGCACCGATCACGAGAACATCGACCGACCGCATGCCTGTTGCAACCCGCAAGGCGAGAAGACCATTCCAGTCGCGATCAGGTCAGTCGCGATCCAAAGCTCAGCTCACTTTGCGAGTCCGGGCCGCCCGCTGCCGACTGCTCCTCACAGGCGCGGCCTTCCCTTCCGCCACGAACCTCTCGTGCTGCTGCCACCCCTGAAGCCATTTCCACCCGGTTCCCAGAGCCGCCGTGGTGGCCGCCACCATGAACGTGGTCACCTGCGTCTCGTCCAAATGGGCCCCAGGGACGAGCTGCGCCACCACTCCGGCCAGCCATCCGGCCGCCACCGCGAAGACGGGCGTGAACAAGGCGACTCCACGCCCCAACCACGACGCCTCACCGTCCGGCTCTTGGCCCTCGATGCCTTCGGTCGGAAGACCCTCTTCGTCCACCATGAACACACTCCCGGTCGGGGACGGCAGGCACCTTCGGGGGACGGCCCGCCGCCTTATGGACTCGCCCACCCAAGAGTCCTGCGCGGTCCGTTCGCCGGGCGGCAGAAGACCTACATCGGCCACCTCGCCAAAGCTGTTTACACGCAGTCCCAGTAGAAACGCCCTTCGCGCGCCCGTCGGCCTTGGCCAGTGACCGGGTGAGCGCGCCGACAGCAGTGCCACCCCGGAGACGGTCGCCACAACTTCACATACGGCAATGTATTCGGATACTGTGACGTATCCTTAATCCATGCCACGGGAGACGCGCGCCGAGCGGCGCCAGCGAACACGTGAGGAACTCGTCGCGTCGGCGATGCGGCTGTTCGCGGAGCGCGGGGTCGCTTCGACCTCGGTCGAGGCCATCGCGGAGGCGGCGGGATACAGCCGTGGCGCCTACCACAGCAACTTCGAGACGAGGGACGAGATTCTCGACTCCGTTGTCGCTCGCGTGGTCGGGATCCTGGAACCGGAACTCCTCGCCACACTTCGCGGCCAGGGCAGCGTCCTGGAGCGGTTCGCGGCGTACATCCGCGGATTCCTTCAGTACTGCGCGCGGCGGCCGATGGAAACGCGCGCCCTGATCGCCGTCATCGCCCACCGCACGACAGCGGCGGCGCCTGTCTATGACGAGCTTGTGAGGGCGTCCCTGTCCGATGTCGTCGCGCTGCTGGAGGAAGGGCAGCGCAACGGCGAGCTGCGTCCATTCGACCCCGTCATGATGGCCGGGATCATCCGCCGCACCCTCGACGCCGAAGGGCTGCGCGTCGCACACGGCGCTCCCGTGGAAGCCGTCTCCGCCGAGCTGATCGCGACCTTCGGCCGAGCGACGCGCTCGGCCCTTTGAAAGAGGCTGAACCCATGTCCACCCGCACCTTCCGCCAGCTGGTGCTGCGAGAACGTCCCACCGCCGGCATCACCCCCGGCACGTTCGCCGAGCAGACCCTGCCCGTGCCCACGCTCGACGACGGTGAAGCCCTGGTCGAGGTCGTCTGGCTCGGGATCGACGCCACGCAGCGCACGTGGCTCAACCCCGGCACCACTTACACGGCTCCGGTCGGGATCGGCGACGTGATGCGCGGCAGCGGTGTCGGGCGCGTGGTGGCCTCCCGGAATCGGACGCTGCCCGAAGGCCAGTGGGTCTACGGCGACCTGGGCTGGCGGGAGTACGTCGTGGCACGCGACGGCGGCCTGTTCGGTGTCAATCCGGTGCCGGACGGAATCGACCCGCGTCACATGCTCACCGTCTTCGGCGTGAGCGGCCTGACGGCATTCATGGGGATGTCCCGCGTGCTCGACGTCGCGGCCGGAGACACGGTCCTGGTCACGGGCGCGGCCGGCAGCGTCGGCTCCCTGGCCGGGCAGATGGCTCGCCTCCTCGGTGCCCGGGTCATCGGCACCGCCGGCTCGGCCGAGAAGGTCGCCTGGGTGAAGGACGTCGCGGGATTCGACGCCTGCGTGGACTACCGCGCCGACAACGTCCCGGACGCGTTGCGCGACTTCGCCCCCGACGGCCTCACCGCCGTCTTCGACAATGTGGGCGGCATACTCCTGGAGAACGCCCTCGACCACCTCGCCGTCCATGCGCGCATCGCACTATGCGGATCGATCTCGTCGGGCTACACGGCCGCGGGATATGGTGCGGGCCCCGCCAACTACATGCAACTCGCGTTCCGACGAGCCCGCATGGAGGGCTTCATCTTCCTCGACCACCAATCCGACTTTCCCGCAGCACTCTCCCGCATCGCGGCTTGGATAGCGGCAGGTGATCTGCACTGGGCCGAGGACGTCACCGACGGCCTCACCAACGCCCCCACCGCCCTGCAACGCCTCTTCGACGGCGCCAACCTCGGCAAACAACTCGTCCGAGTGAACACCGAAACACAGCCTGCCTGAATCAGAAGTCCCGGTGCGCCCAGCCGACTCCGCAGCGCCAGCACGTCCAAGTACGCGCCCAAGGCCATCGCTCCGCCCAGGATCGGCCGTCCCCAGCGCGCTGAACACCATAGGCCCGCACGGAGAAGGCGTAACACCAGGCAGCGCTGCCGCGCAGCGGCATCCAGCATGCGCCGGGCCCGTGCTCTCGATCCGCCGGACGAGGGTCGCGAAGTTCCTGTGTGCGAGAGGTGAGGTGCCGCCTGCCTCACACGATGTCTTTGACACGCTGAATCAGTGCCGCGAACTGCTCGGCCGTGAGCGAAAGGTGGCCGTCACCTGGACGTTTGCTGTCACGCACGCCGATGGTGCCGGGAAGCTGGGCAACCTCTACGCATTGGGAAGTGGTCCCGTCCGAGGAATGACTGCTCTTCCGCCACATCGGGGTTGTCACTTCAAAGTCGCCCCCCCATGCCGAGCCGTCAGTCCAAGCCCTTGATGCGCTAAACGAGCTTCTTGAATGCCTTGGACGCGCGGGCGAGGTGGCCGCCCTCGGGGTACTTGCTGTCGCGCACGCCGATGACGTTCGAGAGCTCGGCGACCTCAACACAATCTCGACCTGGGGTGCTCTTGCTGCTCCTACGCCATCCGCAGGGCGTCACCGGGTCCACCGCGGTGGAACCCCATACTGGTCGCCACGATCGTCGGAGAAAGGGCAGTCATAGGCAGATCATGTCACGCTTGCCGCTTCGACCACGGCCGACGGGAGAGAACTCCTTGGCCGCGTTCATCTTGCTCGCTCTGCGTCGCCGAAGCGTCGACTGGTGCGTCGGCTGCCGCTTCATGCCCGCCGAGTCTCACGCCTGGATCCAGATCGAAGGCCAGCCGGTGGGGGAGCCTGACCCACCTGACCGGCCGTTTCGCGTTACCGTCCAGATCTGAGCCCGATTGAACACCCGGGAGTACCGTGTCCAACACCGTCGTTGCCGATGACGCTGTAGCCAAGGCCGCCGCAGCCGTCTCCCGCGACCACTACGTCGACCATCCCCGGCTCGGCCGCGTCCCTCAGGTCACCGCCCAGGTCGCCATCGAACGCGACCTGCGGCGCCTGGACATCCAGCCCGGCCAGCGGGTCCTGGAGCTCGGCACCGGAACCGGCCTGACCGGGGGACTGCTCGCCGAACTCGTCGGCGCTGAGGGACACGTAGTCTCGATCGACATCGCGCCCGACCTCACGCAGCGGGCCGCCACACTGCATGACGAACGCGGCGTCAGCAATCTCACTCTTCTCTGCCGCGACGGCCATCGTGGTGCCCCTGAGCACGGTCCCTACGATGTGATCGTCGCCTGGTGCACGCCTACCCACATCCCGCAAGCCTGGATTGATCAAGCTGCCCCCGGTGGCTTGGTGTCCACACCGATTTACCTCGCCGAAGTCGCCCGCGCCGTCGGCCATGTCCGCGCCACCGTCAACACTGCCGGAGACCTCGTCGATCCGCGGCTCGGACAAGCCGTCTACGTCGACATGGGCGAGGAGATCAACACGACTCTCGGTGTTCCCCTGTTCTACATCGACGCCGAAGACCGTGCAGACAACGGTGACCGGGCGTGGGTCAGCGTGGCGTGGCGTGGTCGCTACGAGGGGCACGATCCCGCAGCCACCCTTGCCATGCTCCGACGCCCTGACCACCACACCGAGCCCGTCCCACTGGGCGACACCGAGGAACAGCGGGCCTTGGCCTGGCGCGACTTCCGCTCCTACAGCGCCGCTCGCGACGCCGCCCATCCCGTCTCAAGCCTCACCTACTTCGGCACCTCCGGCACGACGTGGGAGTCGGGCATCGGATTCTCCAGCGGCAACAATGCCGCCCTTCTTATGGCCGACGGGCACCTCCGCGCCAACAAACCTGATTCGCCCGCCCTCACCAAGCTCCGCGACTACTACGAGAGCTGGCAGGACGCCGGACGCCCCGGCCTCGACGACCTGACCGCCACGCTCCACCAGACCGCAACCGGCTGGCAGGTACGCACCGCCCTCCAGGACTGACGGCTACTCCACAGGCCCGCACGCTGTGTCACACAACCGTCGACTACCCGAAGCATTCGAAGGCACGGGAGCGGGTCAACGGCTTTCAGCCGGGTCGACGCTCTTGGCGCGGAGTCCGTTAGATCAGCAGCAGGGTCTTGCCTATGGCGGTACGGTTCTCGATCTCGGCGTGTGCGTCGGCAGCGCGTTCCAGCGGGAAGGTCTGCCCGATGACCGGCCGGACGAGGCCCGCAGCGGCCTGGGACATCATCTGGTCCGCCCAGCGCGTCACGTTCGGCCCGAAATCGAAGAGCTGCTCAATGCCGAGGACATCCACGTCCCTGGAACGCGCCTCTGCGGGGTCGATGCTCGTGACCTCGCCGCTGGAGGCGCCGTGCACCGAGAACCGTCCGCCGCGAGCCGTCACCTCGAACGCGGCCCGCCCGATCTGCCCGCCGACTCCGTCGAACACCACATCGGGTCCTGCGCCGCCAGTCGCTTCGAGCACTCGCTTGGTCCACACCGTTTCGGTGTAGTCGACCGCGAGGTCGGCGCCCAGTTCCCTGATCAGGCCGAGCTTGCGTTCCCCGCGGGCGGCTCCAACGACTCGGGCGTCCGCCGCGTGGGCGAGTTGCACCAGCAGGCTGCCGACACCGCCGGCCGCCGCCTCGACCAGCACCCAGCCACCGGCCCTGATGTCGGCGTTCTCGGCCAGTCCCTGCGCGGTGCTGCCATCACTGTGCAGCGCGACCGCCTCCGGTAGGCCCAGCCCGTCCGGCACCGGAAAGAGCTCCTTCGCTTCGGCCACCGCCCGCTCGGCGAAACCACCGGTTTCTCCGATTCCGGCGATGACCCGCCGCCCGAGCCAAGCCTGATCCACCCCCGGCCCGACGGAACCTACCTGTCCAGCCACCAGACCGCCCGGCACGTACGGCAACGACGGCTTGGCATGCCACTGGTCGACGCCCCGCCGGATCTGTGTCTCGACGAACGTCATGCCCGCGACCGCCACATCGACCACGACCTGGCCCGCCCCGGCCACCGGATCCGGCGCCTCACCCGGCACCAGCACCTCGGGCCCTCCGAAGCGAACTACCTCAACCACCCGCATACCGCCGAACTCCTATCCACTGGCGAACGTGGATCCCAAGCATGCGGCCTCAACCAGACTTGAGGTCAACGCGCCCGTTCAGCCTGCTGGCGACCGACATGATGTCGCAGAAGTATCCGGGCGTGGTCGGACGAGTAGGCCGCCGTGGCCACGAGTCAACCAGCGTCCTCGGCCCGCCCGGGCTTCCATCCCGAGCAGCGTTTTGACGCCGATGATGGCGGACGGCCAGGGGCGTGATGGGCTGAAACGCTTCTTCACCAGCGTTAAAGGGCATCGCCCGAGTGTTTCTACCTGCATGGTCAGAGACCAAGTAGCCCAGCCCGCCCGCCGCGCCGAGCCGTCAGTCCAAGCCCTTGATGCGCTGGACCAGCTTCGCGAATGCCTCGGACGTAAGGGCGAGGTGGCCGCCCTCGGTGTTCTTGCTGTCGCGTACGCCGATGACGTCCGAGAGTGCAGCGACCTCGACGCATTCGCCGCCCTGGTTGGTGCTCCTACTGCTCTTGCGCCATACGACGGTCATCACATGGTGGTCCTGATGTGTTGGACGAGGGCCGCGAACTGCTCAGCCGTGAAGGAAATATGCACGTCACCTGGCCGCTTGCTGTCACGGACACCGATGCTTTGAGCGAGTCGCGCGACCTCTACGCACTCGCCTGAAGTCCCCTGAGTCGACCGACTGCTCTTACGCCAGGTGGGGGGATTCATGTGAAGCTCTCCATCAGTTGCTCGATCAGGCGTCGTGAAGAGTCTACGGGCAGTGCCACCGCGCCGATGCGATCGAACCTCAGCTTCAGGCCGCGAACCTCCGCTGCCTCGAGGACCAGCCTGCCCCCATTGGGCGCCTCGACAAAGCCCACCTCCCCTTGCTTGACAGTGATGATCTTGAAGGGGCCGTCCAGCCCCTCGTGCGCGCCCGCGCTCTTGGGGACGATGCGCAGGAACACGTTGGGCCGCATGGAGAGCTCGAGTAGATAGGCGAGTTGCTCTCTCATCACCTCGGCACCGCCGACCGGTATGTCGATCACGCTCTCCGAGAGCAGCACCCAAAGCTCGGGGGGAATCTTGCGATCGAGGACATTCTGGCGAGCCATTCGCTTTTTGAGGTCGTCCTCAAGATATGGATTTCGTCCAGACTCGAGGAGAGCACGGGCATAGCCGGGAGTTTGGAAGAGGGCCGGTATGAGCTGGCCGTCGTAGTTGTGGATCCGCTCCGCGCGTGCTTCGAACTCCGTGAAGTTCTTGAACCAGGTGGGATCGTGACCTTGGCGGGCGTACCAAACCATGATCGAGAAGTGGTTGCCGGTGTTCCAGGCCTCGTCCAGGACGGCGGCCTGCTTCTCCTCCAGCTTGGCCTCGCCGTTCTCCAGTCTGGAAATTGAGGAACGAGCACAGTTGAGCAGCCTCGCCACGGCATCTCCCGTGAGCCCGCGCTGCATGCGGTGGAACCGCAGCGAGTAGGCGATCCACGCCCACATCGATGATCGCGCGTCTGGAGACTCGTTGATGTTCATGTCTCTGCCTCTCTTGCGGCGAAGTTCCAGGACTTCTCGGGAACAAGAAAAGGTTAGGTCAAGAGGTGCACGCTGTGACGCGAAGAAAGAAACTTCTGACCTGCAAGGAGAGGTCCAAAATGGCGCAGATAGTGCAGTCCGGACATATGACTATCGGCCACGCCGCCGATATAGCGCTGGGAGGCATGTGCGCGTGGCGCCTTCCAGCCGACGCAAGTTGCGCCTCGGTCGCTCGCTCCCTCCTCAGCATCGCCATGACGACGCTCGGTCTGGACCGTGACACGACCGACGATGCGACGCTGGCCGCCAGCGAACTCGCCACGAACGCCCTGACGCACGCCAGCCCCAGCACCTCAACCGTCCCGCCCGAACTCTGGGTCTGGGCTAGGGCCACTCCGACACCGCAACTGGTGATATCGGTCTTCGATGCCTGCCGCTCGTCCTGGCCAGACACCACTCCCAAGGACCTGCTGGACGACCACGGCAGAGGCATCGGAATCGTCGCTCTCCTCGCCGAAGCCTGGGGCGCACACCCCTCCCGCTCGATCTGCACCGGAGGCGCACAAGGCAAGGCCGTCTGGGCGGCCTTCCCC
>NZ_SMKK01000217.1 GCF_004348425.1 Actinomadura sp. 7K507 | reverse complement strand
CACCCTCGAGGAACTGACCGCGGCAGAGCCATTCGTGGGTACGGTCCTGGGCGACGCGCTACGACGTGCCCGCGCCGAGCGCCGCAACCCCTGGACCGTCCGAGCGGGCTTCGACAACCGCCTCCACTGATGACCGGAGCCGAGTCCGGTGACTGGCCGTTTCACGGCCTTGACATTCCCGCTTTAGTGGCCGGGGGGTGGCAACCCGTTCCCTTTTCGGAACTGGTACTCAAAGTTCATGGTCGCTGCAATCTGGCCTGCGATTACTGCTACGTCTACGAGAGTGCAGACAAGACGTGGCGGACGCGGCCGGCAGCGATGCCACCCGGGGTGATCGCAGCCACGGCTCGCAGGTTGGCCGAGCATGCCCGGGACCATGACCTCAAGAAGGCGGCGGTCGTCCTCCACGGAGGCGAGCCATTGCTAGCGGGGAAGGCGACCCTCGCCACGGTCATCGCGCGTTTTCGCTCGGTGATGCCGCCTTCCTGCGAGGTTGAGGTGAGCACCCAGACGAACGGGGTGCTCCTCACCGACACGATGCTGGCGATGCTCGATGAGCACGGTGTGGGCGTGTCGGTCAGCCTCGACGGTGATCGTGCCGGGCACGACCGGCACCGGCTCCGTGCCAACGGACGCGGGAGCCACGCCGAGGTCATGCGCGGGCTGAACCGGCTCGCGGGCTCCTACCGCAGCCTCTATCGGGGACTGCTCTGCACGGTCGACCTCGACAACGATCCGATCCGGACGTATGAGGCCCTTCTGGAGACGCAGCCACCGCGGACCGACTTCCTGCTTCCGCACGGGACCTGGACCGTCCCGCCACCCCGCCGTCCCGTGGATGGCGGAGGCGCCCCCTATGCCGACTGGCTCATCACAGTGTTCGACCGCTGGTACCACGCACCTCGCAAGGAGACCGGCGTCCGTCTGTTCGAGGAGATCATCAATCTGCTGCTCGGCGGGCAGAGCCGGAGCGAGAACATCGGGCTCTCCCCCGTCGCCATGCTCGTGGTCGACACCGACGGGACGCTTCAGCAGGTCGATACGCTGAAGAGTTCCTACGCCGGCGCGCCCGAGACCGGTCTCAATGTCTTCGACCACCGGCTCGACGACGCCATGTGGCATCCGGGCGTGGTCGCGCGTCAGATCGGCCTCGCGGCGCTGTCGTCCAAGTGCGGGGCGTGCGCGGTGCGCGACATCTGCGGCGGCGGCGCCTATGCGCACCGCTACCGCGAAGGCGACGGTTACTTGAACCCGTCGGTGTACTGCCCGGACCTGATGAAGCTGATCAGCCATATCGGGCGGACCGTCCAGCACGACCTCGCCCTCGCCGAGCCCTCCGGAAGCCGCTGACCCGGCCGTACCGCCGACTCACAGGGCCGTGGGCTCGATGTCGCATTCCAGCATCTCGCCGCGTTCGGCACCCCGTACCTCCGGGTGGTTCCGACCGAGGACATGCCTCAGCGAGGCCAGTACCGCGTTGACGCCGCGCTCGCCGTCGCCCATCGCGGCGCGAGCACGCTCCAGGTTGAGCGTGACGGCGACCGAGTAGGGATGCCGCTCGCCGAGCGAGCCGGTCAGCTTTCCCCGCACTTCGGACAGCACCCGGACCGCGGCCTCCAGTTCACCGAGAAGGTAGTAGTCATTGGCCAGCCCCACCTTGGCGCACAATGCGTAGTAGTGATTGGGGCCGAGGACTCCGGCTTCGAGCTTCGACAGCGCTGCCTGGTCGGTTTCCTGTGCCGCGTACGCTTCCGAGAGCCGCCGCAGGACGACCGCCCTGTCGATGGCGCAGACGAGAACGAAGGGATGGTCCTCACCCATCTCCCTGCGGTAAACAGCCAAAGCCTCGTCGATGAGCGACAACGCCTCGACGCTCCGCCCGATCGCATTGGTGGTGAGGGCCAGGCAGACCTTGCTCGCCAGCGTGTTCGGATGCCGCTCACCGAACCGGCGGACGTGGGCGGCAAAAGTCTCGCCCGCCAAGCGGTGCGCCTCCTGGAACCGTCCGAGTTTCCGCAGCGTGCCCGCGTGGCTCATCTTCGCCTGCATGACCATCGCGTGCCCGGGGCCGAGGACCGACCGCAGATTGTCCAGGCTTTCGGCCTGCCGCCCGTAGGCACTGTCGTACCGCCCTAGAGCGTGCAGGTCACGCGCAAGATTATGGGTGATGCGGAAGTGCTGCCGGTAAGACCGACCGGGACCTGCCTGCCTGCGCGAAACCTCCCGGTCGATGTCGTAGGCCTCTTGGAACTCGCCCAGGATCCGCAGATCGAGGGCGAGATTCGTGGCGGCGAGCTGCGTTTTGCTGTCCGCGTCCGTATAGAGCTGGTGCATGCGCCGCCAGGCGTCGAGGTCGACCTCGTAGGCTCTGCGGAAATCGCCGAGGAATCGCAGGTCGGCACCGAATCCGGTGGCGGCGAAAAGGGTCTGTATATAATTGGCACCGAACTTCCTGCGTGTCCGCGTGAGGTTGTCCTCACTCAGCGCGGCGGCCGCCCTGTTGTTCCCCAGACTGCGCAAAGCGTTCGCCAGGACACGGGATATGTCCAAGACCGCGTCGTCATCGGGACCGTACCGCTGCATCCACCGGTCTATGGCGATTTCCGCGAGCCGTCGGCTGCCCTCGTACTCTCCCGACTGATAGAGGAACTTCGCCTGGTCGATACCCACGAGCCGGATGTCGAGGCCGTCCGCTTCGAATACGCCCGACGGTACGACGTGGGGTGTGATCTCGGCTCGGCGTTCCCAGCTCGATTCCACCTCCGGTTCCTCGTCCGGGGTCGCCGCGACCAGGATCTTATGGACGAGTGCCTGGACCCGGCGCCGCCCGTCCTCGCCGAGCCGGTCGTTGAGGATGGCCCGGACGAGCCGGTGGACCTGGAGCGTGGCCGACTCTTCGTCGAAGCGGGCGAGGGAGAACCGGGCAATGGTGCCCATGGCTCCACGTAGCCGCGTCTCGTCGGCCAGCAGCCCCGTCAGTTCACTGGACAGTGCGGCCATGTGCCCCGCGGCCAGCAATCCGCAGGACACCGGCTCGGGATCGAAGACAGCCCACAATTCCAGCAGCGCCCAGGCAACCGGATCCTCATCCTGAAGGAGGTCGAGGTTCAAGCTCACGCCCGCCGCAAGCGCCCCCGGAAGGTCTTCGCCGGACGGGTCCGCTGCGGCGGCCTCGGTCAGCCGCCGGTCGAACAGGCGTACGTAGTCCTCGACCGTGCCGCCGGTCACGGCCTGCCACGCCGCGGCCTGGTGGACCGCCAGCGGAAGATCACCCACACGCTCGGACAGCAGATCAGCCTCGATGTCCGACAGCCGCGGCACCAGTCGCTGGAGCAGGGCGACACTCTCCGCTCTTTCGAAGACGTCGACATCCACCACGGACGCGTGCCGTTCCCAGTCGCGCTTGCGTGACGTCACCAGGACGTGACGACCGGGGCCGAGGCCGGCGCCGGCCCCGTCGACCGACAACGGGGTCAGCGGGACGACCTGATCAGGGTCCTGTGCGTTGTCGTAGATGAGCAGCCAGCGGCCGTAGGGCCTGCCGGTCCGCAGCGCGCGCAGGACACCGTCGACGTTCTCCTTGATGTCGTCGCTCATCGGCATGCCGAGCTGGCGTGCCAGCTGTGCCAGCGCCGCACGCGCCGAGGTCGTCTGCTCGGCCGGGATCCACCACACCAGGTCGTAGTCGTCGGCATGGCGGTGGGCGTATTCCACCGCGAGGTTGGACTTGCCTTCCCCTCCCATCCCGGACTCCGAGGGCGGCAGGAGCGCCGCCGTGCCTTCCCGCAGCGCCGCCCGGACCGCCGTGAGCAACCGGTCGCGTCCGATGAAATCCGTATTGCGGCCGGGCAACGCGCTGCGTGGCGCCGGCGCGGGTTCAGTGGCTGCGGATGGCCGCTGCATCGTCGTGGAGGTCGCGGTCACGGCGCCCATGTCGACCACGTCCGCGTCCGAGGGCGTGTCGGAGGCGGCTTCGCTCGTCAGCCGCTTCGCCATCTCGCGGTACGGCCCGCCGAGGCCCATCAGTGCCTGGGCCGCGACCTGTGCGAACGGCAGGTCGGGCGGAAGCTGCGCCTCTCCCCGGCTCACCGCGGCGAGCAGCGCCGGAAAGTCCAGGGACGAGCCGATGCGGTCGCGGACGACATTCCACACCGCGCGCAGCACCTGGTACACCTCGCGCCTGCGCAACCCCTGCAGCAGGATCTCCCGGACCCCGTCGTGGAACTCGTAGACGATCTCCTCTTCGCCGCCGTCGGACGGGCGGCCGACCATCCGCAGCATGCCGCTGAGGAAGACCTCGGCCAGGTCGGCGGACGTGGAGGTCGGCAGCATCGCCCGCTGCACCAGGCGCATCACCGGCAGCCGCAGCGGGGCCGCGGCGAGAAACGTGGCGAGCTTGAACGCCGCCGGTGACGAGGATGCCCGGAACTGCTTGACCCGCATCTCCGGTGACAGTGTGTCGGCGCCGGTCTCGGCGGCCGGCGGATACGCCACCGGCCGTCCCGTGAACAGCGCGGCGCCCATGATGTCCCGGCCACCGCGGGCGACCATGTCCGCCCAGGACCGCAGCCAGCGTTCGCTGAGCTCGACCACCGGAACCGGGATGCCCTCGGGGCGGTCGTCGGGCAGCCGCGGCGACGGCCGAGTCACGGTCAGCTGCTCGTTGACCACCCCCGGTCCGGACGCGCTGAAGCGCACCGGCTCGATCGCCGCCGCGGTCCGCCACCACAGGCGCTGGGGCAGCGGCTGGGCGATCGCGACGGTCCCGGCGCGGCCCCACCGGTCGAGCAGCGCGGCGGCCCGCCCGTCCTGCCACGCCGCGCCGATGCAGTCGCTGACGACGAGGATGAGGCGCCGGTGCGTCGGGTCGACCAGCTCGTCGGGGTCGCGGTCGGCACCGACTCCGAAGGCCGAACCGGTGCGCAGGGACAGCCGGTGCGCACCCGAGTCCAGGTACCACGTCGTCATGTCGCGGAACGCGCCGAGCCGCTGCAGCAGGAGCCGCAGCTCCTCGACCATCTGCCGCCACACGACCATCGACGGGCCGACGTCCGCGATCAGGGCCAGATCGTGCCGGCGTTCCTGCGTCGGCACCATGACCGGTTCGCATACTCCGGTCTCGGCGATGCGCTGCGCGGTCGCCGCCTCGTCGAGGTGCTCGCGGGTCAGCGAGGGGACGGTCGCACGCAGCGGGCGCAGCGCCCGGGACAGGGGAAGCGTCTGGGAAATGGTCGGGATCACGGGCATGCGCACCGGGAACGCCGTTGCGGGCACGTCCTGCTCGGCCAGGTAGAGCCCCGCCTCCACCGTCCGCGGCGGCGCGGGCTCCTGCTCGGGCACCGCGGGCGGCGCGGACGGGCGGGAGGGCGGCGTGGCCGGCGCCGGTGGGCTGCCTTCGCCCGGTTCTCCGGAGCCGGGCATCACGAGGTGAACCGGGCCCTCGTTCGTCCGGAACCAGCCGGCCAGCCACAGGGCGTCCGCCAGTTCCTTCGACGTCGGTGGCGGGTCGAGCCCCCGCAGGGCCTCGACGAACTGCTCGATCATCCCGCGCCGGGCCGCTCGATCGGGCGGAGCACCGTGTCGAGGATCTCCTCCAGTTTCGTTTCGGGCGGCCTGCTCCCGGACGTGGCGAGGTAGACGGCGTTGAGGAGCTGGTCGGTGGCGAGCGCTCCGTCGGCGCGACGGGCCAGGAAGTCCTCGATGAGCCGGTCGCTCGCCGCTCTGGCGTCCGCACCGAGATGGGCCTCGACGATCTCGGCGAGCCGTTCCCGGCCGGGCGGCTCGATCACCAGCCGGACGCACCGGCGCAGGAACGCGGGCGGGAACTCGCGTTCCCCGTTGCTGGTGATGATGACGATGGGGAAGTTTCCGCACCGCACCTCACCGCGGTCGATCGGCACCCGCGGGCCGCCGTCCGCGGTCATCACCTGGATCCGTGACTGGTCCTCGGGCAGCCGCTGCAGTTCGAGGACGGTGAACCTGCCCTCCTCGAACACGTTGAGCAGGTCGTTCGGCAGGTCGATGTTGCTCTTGTCCAGCTCGTCGATGAGCAGGACGCGGGGCAGGTCCCCTGGCAGGAGTGCGGTACCGAGCGGGCCGAGGCGGATGTAGCGGCCGATGTCCGGCGGCTCGGCCGTGTCCGCCCTGCCGCCCGCGCCGCGCAGGCTGGTCTCGTGCAGCCGGCCGATCGCGTCGTAGTCGTAGAGCCCGGTCTGGAGGGTGGTGTTGCTGGTGATCGGCCAGTACAGGACTGATCCGAGCCCGAGCTCATAGGCGACATTGTGGGCAAGGGTGGACTTCCCGGAACCGGGCTTGCCCATCACCAGCAACGGGCGCCGCAGCAGGATGGCCGCGTTGACGCGGTCGATGATCGATTCGTCCGGCCGGTAGGAGGTCGCCTGCTGCAGGTCGCGCTGCCTGCGTCCCCCGGCCCCGTCTTCCGGGCTGAACCGGCGCCATGGCGGGGGCGGCGGGAGCCGCCGCACGCCATCGTGCGTCCGGCTGTCGCCCCGGTAGATGCGCCAGTCACCGGCCGGGCCGCTGATCTCTGGTTCTGTCGTCATGACGCCTTCCGGAAGGACGGTGCTATGCGGGGGGCCGGAGCCGCACGTACGGCTCCGGAATGCGGTCGGAATCGTCGAAAACGAGGGTCAGGTGCAGGCCGAGATGTCCGGCTCTTGCGCCCTCGCCGCCGCCGGAGAGGGCATGCCGGCGCAGTTCCATCGTCCGGCGTGGCAGCTTCAGCAGGTCCTCCGCCATCAGGTCCTTGACCTCCCTGACGAACTGAGCGGGATCGCGTCCGTCCCGGCACCAGGCGACGACGGGAATGCCGGCGAGCAGCCCGACCCAGTGCTCGTCCGTCTCGTCATCCGTGCCGCCCCAGGGCGGGAAGGCCAGCGCGAGGACGGCCGCGGAGGACTCCGACAGGGTGGAGAACAGCTCCTCCTTGTCGTACTCGCCGCGCCGGGACACCATGCAGACGGGCGCGCCGACGGAGTTACCGGACAGCCATTCCCATTTGTGCCGCCAGTCGTGGTGGATCGCGGCCAGGCGCATCCGGTCCAGGCTGCGCACGACCACCGGGTACCGGATGCCGATGCGATGCTCGAACCCGCCAATGTTGATCTTCTCCTGCTCGAACGGATGGTCCAGCAGCGCGCGGGGCAGGATGAACTCGATCGTGAGGTCGGGGCTGGGCCGGCCGACAACGGAACTCTCCGAGGTCAGCAGGCGTTCCAGCAGTTCGGGGATCCGGCTCACCGGCAGCGCCTCGTCGCTGCACTGCAGGGTGCTGCCCGGTTCGCGATCCACCTGGAGCCAAGCGGTCACCAGGTAGCGGTCCTCCTCGAGCGCGTCGGGCGCGCACTCGATGATCAGGTAGTTCTCGGACGGCTCCGGCGCGGCCCGCCCCGGCAGCTCGGGGCGGCGACGCTCGAAGATCACGCTGTCGACCCCCTGCACGACCACCTGGCGGCGCACCCAGTCGCGGAACGCCGGCGCCGTCGGGTAGCCCGCGTCTTCGGCCAGGTCATTGACGAACCGCAGCAGCGGCGGCGTGCCGTCGGCGCCGGCGGGCATCTCCTCGAGCAGAGCGACGACGTCGTGCAGACTGCGGAACTCGCGATCCAGCGTCGGCCACGCCGGTCCGACCGCCCGCCGGTAGAGCACCGGGAACCTGCCCAGATGCGTCAGACCGGGATCGACCCGCTCCAGCCAGGTGATCAGTTCGTGAAGTTCGCGCCGGTCATCCTGGTCAAGCCAGGGTTCGGGAAGCAGCTCGGCGACGAGCTCTTCGAGCCTTCCCACGGACCGGCTGTTCGGATAGAAGGTCTGCAATATCCGTACGAGGGCCTGCGCCGCTCCCGGATGGTTGAGAAGGACGTCGACCAGCGCCCAGACATCGAGCATCTCCTTGTCGTGCTGGACATAGTGCAGACGGTGCCCGAGGTCGCGCTCCAGCGCCGACAGATGGACGGCACGCTCCCGCCGGACGCTCATCGCGTCGATGCGCAGGATCGCCTCGACAAGCCTATGCCGATCGTTGACATTCAGCGAGGTGATCAAACGCTCCGCCTCCGACCGAAGGACGACCGAAAGAATGTCGGCCAAGCTCGACGCGGAAAGCCTACCTCCGCAACTCGCGCCGAGCGGACGTCGACTCGTCAAGTCGGAAGCGACCGGAATAGGACGCCGCCAATGTGTCACCTCACACAGTGGGGACGGCGCCAGGGCGGTATAGACGGTTGCTACGCGTCCCCGCCCGTCGGTCCCGCCGCGCTGCCGGCGAGCACCCTTTCATCCGTCACCTGCATGCTTTCCTTGGCAGGGTTCTGACCCGGAGGCCGCTTGGGATTGCGGACCAGTGCGAGTACCGCGGTCCCGAGCGCCACGAACGCGACGGTCACGAGAACCGCTGTGGGACGGGTCCCGAGGATCGCGATCACGTAACCTCCAGCAAAGGCGCCGAGCGTCACCGCACCGGTCGTCAGGAACTGGCTGACGCCCTCCACTCGTCCCAGAACGCCACGGGGGATGACTCTGCCCTGGTACATGGCCAGAGCGACGTTGATGTAGGCGCCGAACAAGCTACACACTCCCCATGCGCACATGCCGATCAACGGATTGCCCACAAGGGCGACGATCGCCAGACACGGAATCCAGGACACGACGCAACATCTGACCGTCACCTCAGGCGTGAACCGCCGCACCACCCCGGGCGCGGTGATCGCCCCCAGGAATCCGGCGACGCCGGAGGTCGCCAGCATCGTACCGATGACCGATCCGGAGAATTGCTGCCGCTGCGCCTCGACTACCAGCAGAAGGATGATGATCTGAAAACCGGTGTTGGCGATCGCGCAAGCACCAAGCGAGACAGATAGAAACCTGTCCCGACAGATCCAGCGAAACCCCTCTTTAAAGGCGTTGAACATCTTCCTCTTCGAGATGTTCAACCGCTTTTGCCGCCGAGACCCGAGGGATCTGAGGTCCTTGTTCAAGAAGAGCAGAGAGAATACGGAGATGAGAGAAGTAAACGCATCCAGTACATAAGGACAGAAGCGCCCGAGTGCGAACAGCGCCCCACCTACCGGCCGCCCAAGAACCAAAGCCAGATGGTGCCGGGCCTCGCTCTTGCCCATAGCATTCTCGGCCTCGCCGTCCGGTACGACGAAACGTACCGTCGCGAGCTCGGCTATCCGGAAGAACACGGCACACGAGCCGTCGATCACCGCCGCCAGGATGAGAAGTGGCCAGGGCTCGGCGGCGATGCAGAGACCGACGATCAGGACGATCGAATTGAGCACCCGTATCAGTTGGCTGACCAGCATGATCCGCCAACGGTTGAAGCGATCGACGATCAGTCCGACCGGCAGGTGAAGCAAGAGTCCCGGCAGCGTGCTCGCAGCCGCGACCCAGCCCGCCACGATCGGCGAGCCCGTCAACGCCAGCGCCAAAAGCGGGTTGGCCGCAGCGGCACTCAGCGTGCCCAATTGCGAGAGCAACGACCCGCCCAGCAACAGGCGGAAGTCACGACGCCAGCGACCGTCCGTCTCGCCATTGGACTCGGCTGCCCCGCCACCGTCCCGATGGCTCGATTCCGATGGGGCGGCGGTCACCTTCTGCCTTCTCCTCGTTTCGGACCGTGGTCACCGCCCGGCCCCTTGACCTTGACCGTTCATCGTGGACTTGCCCAGCCAAATGCGACACAAGGTCACACCGGACACAAAATTCTGCCAGGAGTCGCCAAAACACTCATCCGTTACCCTTTCACGGACGAGCACATGGCCCCAGCAAAGCCGGAATCCTAGCAGTAGTGCCAAATTCATCCTCGCCGTTACAGCAACTTCGGACTGTCTGCCGAAACAGGACAAAATCGACTTCGGGGGCCAATGTTCGTTGCACACGGACGACTTGCCTCAGAGGGTGCATCCGGCGGTCAGGGGAAAGAAGAGTCACATCTATGCGATGCCCGACATGGCGCGCTTGGCGCTGAGTGCTTCACGGTTCCTGCTGTCGCGCCCCAGAACTTCCTCGAACACGGCGCGGGCGGCGTGCGTTCTCCCGGACCGCCAAAGTGCCTGGCCGAGGGCGGCCTGGATGGACAGTTCGTGCGGAAGCCGGCTCGCCGCCGCCTGAAGCTGCCGCACCGCCTCGCCGGGATCGCTCGGCAGGAGGAGACGGCCGATTCCGGCCAGCAGCCATCCCACCGCAGCGTTGTCCGGGACGGCCTCGAAGATCGCCGCAGCCTCTCGATACCGCGCGACGGCGGTTTCAGCGTCCTCCCGCTCGTACGCGATGTCGCCGAGGAAGGTCGTCGCGTCGGCGAGGATCCGAAAATCTTCTTCGCCACAGGTGCGAGTGACCGCCTCCGCGTGACGCCGCGCTAGTTCAGGATCGCCCTGCGCCAGCGCGAGGTGAGCCTGCCGCAAGCGCACCGAAGGCCCCGGCCGGTGGAGAGGAACCGCTCCGCCGGCGAGTTGCCGGACCGGTTCGATCAGCCTGGGGTGCGTCAACTCGTAGTACCGACTCCCGTCGCGGAGCCTGGCCCGAATGAGGTGGCGGTCCTGCACCGCGTCGATGACCGCAGCGGGTACGTCTTCGCGCAGGCGCTCCTCAAGCACTCCGGCGCGTCCTTGTGGTCCGCCGAACGTCGTTCGAAACCAGGAGAGTACGGCTGCGGTTGGAAGGCTCTGATCGGCGGCGATCGTGGCGAGGCTATGGGCGCAGAACTCCGACAGCACTCGGTTGACCTCGATGCGCAGGCGCTCCGCGGGGATCTCGGTGTCTTCCAGTAGCTGCTGGTAAAGGCGTGCGCACACGAGTTGCGGCAACGCGGTTTCGACGCGGGAGGTAGTTTGCAAGCCGTCCGCGCGCCGCCGCACAGTTCGAAGTTCCTGCACCAAGGGCCAGGTGACGGTCACGGAGGCCCGTCCGGCGGCGCGGAGCGGTTCTGCGACCGTTTCGTGTGCAGCTTCAGGATTCAAAGACTCAAGCGCGATCGTGGCCGGTAATGCCTGCCCCAGACGACCGGCGAGGTCGAAGGCCTCGGCAAGTCCGTCTGCACGCACGGCCAGGAGCAGGTGCAGGTCAGGTATCTGTTGCAGCGCCGTCGCCAACTCATCTAGGAAGTCCCTGCGGTGCCGTTCATGACGGCTGGACGTGCGCAGGAGCCTCTCCGCCCCGTCAATGGCGCCGAGTGTGGGGATATGACGGCCGACCCTGTCAAGGCGCCGGAGCTTACGCAGGAACGTCCCGATCGTCATCTCTGAGATCTGCACCGGGGACGCGCGCGGATACCACAGGTCCAGGACCGCAAGCCGGAACGGATTGTGCTCGGACAACGCCGCCAGCGGGAACGATGGACGATGGGCGGGCTGAGCCACGGGCAGCACGTGTGCGCCCGCCGTCCGCAGCAACGGGACGACCCCAGCTCGCAACAACGAGGTCTTGCCGACGCCAGCGCCCCCGTGAAGCAACGTGAGCCGGTGCGTCCTCCACAGCTCGGCGACCTCACGTGCCTCCGGCGTCCTACCGTGGAAGTTTCGTGCGTCCTGCTCACCGAACGGGCGTTCGCCTACGAAAGGGGCTGGCCCGTCCGAAGGGGATAGCGCGGTCATCGTTCCGTCCCATGAGCAGGCACCTGCTGGAAGATGGTGCCGACTGGCTCACCCGAGAGTAGCGCCCAGTCGACCGATACGGGTTTGCGATGCCGACGATGAGACTTACACGGCCCGTGAGGAGCCGAAAAGCGCGAGTCGGCCGGCCGCTATCGACCTGAACACACGACAATCGTCTCAGCGTGTCGACGCCCTGTTGTCGACCGCAACACCCGAACCCGCGGAGCCGTGGGCACCATTGTTGTCGAATGAGCGAGCCAGTGACCCGGTTCTGGCCAACTCAATCTGCATCCGCCGAAGCCCCGGCCGCTGGGAGGCTGGGGGGACCGTCGGGACGTCTTCGCTGGTCAACAGGAAAACGGGTTTCAGCATTAACCTCTCCTCGATTTCGGTGCCCTGCGACTTCGCGGCCGACTCCGGTCGAGGCGACACAAGGCGGCCTTCACCATAATCTCAGAAAGTCAACTCCAAAGCCAGATGCAAGCACGCCCACCAATTCGGCCAACAATAAGGCAGAATTCAGTCGGACCGAAACCATCCCAAGGGCTGAGTGGCATCCGACACATACATAAATCGCCGACATCAATATACTGTCTTGGGTGGCGCATTTACTTGACTACGACGTGATGCAGCTTACTACACGGCTTGTCCGGCGTGACGCAAGGGGATCGAGTGATCAATTTGCAGCCCGACCACCCATCGCCCAGGATTCCGCAGGTCTGGGGCAAGGTCCCTCCCCGGAACAAGAACTTCACCGGCCGCACAGATCAGCTCGAACGGCTACGCGAGGGGCTGGGTGGCCGAGTCACCGCGGTCCTACCGCACGCCTTACACGGTCTCGGCGGCGTGGGAAAGACCCAGATGGCGGTGGAGTACGCCCACCGCTACCAATCCGACTACGACCTCGTCTGGTGGATCCCAGCCGACCAGCCTGTCCTGGTGCGATCCTCACTCGCAAGTCTGGCGCCGCCTCTCGGCCTTCCGTCGGCGTCCGTGAGCGGCGTCGAGGAGGCGGCGAACGCCGTGCTGGAGGCACTGCGCCGAGGGGAGCCCTACACCGACTGGCTGCTGATCTTCGATAACGCCGACGAGCCCGAGGAACTGACCGACATCCTGCCGCAGGGGTCCGGGCACGTACTGATAACGTCGCGCAACCACCGCTGGGCGAGCATCGTCGATGCCGTCCCGGTAGACGTCTTCACCCGCGAGGAGAGCGTGGATTTCCTCACCAGGCGGGTACCGAGGGGGATCACGCCGGAAGATGCGAACCGGCTTGCCGAAGAACTCGGGGACCTCCCGCTCGCGCTGGATCAAGCGGGCGCGCTCCGCAGCGAGACCGGCATCACGGTATCGGAGTATCTGCGGCTCCTGGCGCAACGGACCAGCCAGTTGCTCTCTCAGGGAAAGCCGAGCGAGTACCCCGCGTCGATGACGGCCGCCTGGGCACTCTCGGTCGCAAGCCTGGAGGAGAAGCTGCCCGAGGCGCTGGACCTCCTGCGCTACTGCGCGTTCTTCGGTCCGGAACCGATTCCACGAGACGCCTTTACCAAGGTCGTCCCCGGACTAAGCCCTCAGCTCTCGGAGCTCCTCGCCGACCCGATCCGGCTCGGCCGAGCCATCGGAGAGCTCGGACGTTTCGCCCTTGCCCGCTTGGACATCCCCGCCCGGACGATCCAGGTGCACCGCCTTATCCAAGCCCTCGTCCGCGACGAACTGGACGAAGCAGAGCAGGACCGCCTCCGCCATGAGGTACACCTGTTGCTAGCCGGATACGCGCCGCCGGACCCGGGCGACGCGAACAAATGGGAGACGTATTTCAACGCTCTTGGGCACCTCGGGCCGGCTGGCGTTGCGCGATGTCAGGAACCGGCGGTCCGCGAACTCGGGCTTAACATGATCACCTTTCTGTACGCCCGCTCCGACTACGCCTCCGCACGGGTATTCGTTCAGTCGTTCATTGAGGAGTGGGCGTCGGCTTCTGGCGGGGACCACGAGGACGTCTTGACAGTAAAGGTGGAGCTGGGCAATATCCTACGCGAGCTGGGCCGGTACGACGAGGCAGCAGCTCGCAACATGGAGACGCTCCAGGCGGCCGAGAAGGCCCTTGGCCGCGACCACGACACGACGCTCCGCGCTCTGCGCGGACGAGCAGCGGATCTACGGGCGAGCGGCGACTTCCTGCAAGCACACGAAATGGACGAGGAGACGCTGCGCCGTTTTGAGTCTAAGTTCGGGAAACCCGACTGGAATACATGGCGTGCCGTAAACAGCGTTGCACTGGACCACGGCCTCAAGAGTGACTACCGAAACGCGCGCGCCCTTCTCGAGGAGGCGATTCGCGGGATCCGTGCGGGCGACCCGTCCCCCAACCCCGCTTCATACCTCAACATCTACACCGGGCTGGCGAGAGTGGTGCGGCTTGGCGGGGACTATTCCGAGGCCTGCGACCTCGGCGAGGACGCCTACGCCTATGGCATCGTGCAACTGGGCCCCGAGCACGCCTGGACGTTGCGCACCGGCAAGGATCTTTCCGTCGCCTGGCGCAGGGCGGGCGACTACGACCGCGCTCTCGAACTCGCCGAAGAGATCCATCAGCGCTACGTGAGGACCCTCGGACTCGACCACCCCGACACACTTGCGGCCGCGATCTGCCTGGCGAACATCCGCCGCACGATCGGCGAGTTCCAGGAGGCCGTGGTTCTCGCAGACGACACCGTCCGACGCTATCCACGTATCTATACCGCCGAGCACCCGTATTACCACGCCTGTGCGGGAAACCTGGCCGTCCTGCGGCGGATCACCGGGGACGCGGAGGTCGCCCGGAAGATCAACGAGGACGCGCTGGCGGGCCTGGAACTGAAGTTGGGCCGCGATCACCACTATTCGCTCACCGTCGCCCTCAACCTGGCCACCGACCTTGCGGACCTCGGTGAGACGGAGTCGGCGTACCGGCTGTGCGCCGGCAGCTTGCGGCGACTCGGGACGCTGCTCGGCGAGAACCACCCGACAACCCTGTCTGCCGCCGCGAACACCGTCGCGAACCTGCGGGCTCTCGGCAGGGACGACGAGGCCGCGGCGTTGTTCTCCGACACCGAGGAGCGCTACCGCCGTACCCTCACGCTCGACCATCCCGACGCGCGGGTCTTCCTGGAGGGACGAAGGCTGGACTCGGACTTCGACCCGCCGCCGATCTGACCGGCTCAGCCCACGGCCGCCGGTGCCGCGACCTCCAGAGCGTCCAGTTCACGGCTGACCACGTCCCGTATATGGCTGATCAGCTTGAACAGGTCGTGGCAGAAGACCGACGGGTTGAGGAACCCGGTGCCCGACCGGTACCGGTGCGGGTAGAGCCCACCGCCGCAGACCTCCTGCGCCGCGCAGCCGAGGCATTGCACCGACAGTGCCCGCCGGCCGATCTGCCGCGCGGCGACGGACGGCAGCAACAGCACGGTGTCGAACGGATCGCGGGATACATGCAGCCGTGTACCCGCCGCCCCGTCATAGGCCGACTTCAGTGAGTCGACCTGCTCGATCTCGCCATTGGTCTCCACAACGGCCACGGCGACCGGGGACAGGCCGACGGCCTCGCTGGCCGACAACCGGCCGAACAGCAGCCTGATGATCTCGCTGAACAGCCGGATGCGGACCTGGTCGGCTTCCGCGGCGTACCAGCGGTCGAAGATGGCGATGAGCCAGTCCCCGTAGGGCGTCGACTCGTCCGGCGGACGCCCCGGAGGCGGTGTGTCCCAGTTGCCGTGCGGCAGCAGGAAGTCCATTTCGGGCGGCTCGAAGGCCAGCAGCGACTCATATGTGGTGATCGGGTCATTGCACAGTTCGATCGTGCTCAGCAGGCCGCCGAAGATATGCCGGTAGGGCGGTCCGGTCAGCCGGTCCAGCCCGTCCCGCACCGCCGCGTAGCTGCCGCGTCCGTCAGCCCGCCGCCTGTGCAGGTCGTGGCCCTCCTCGTCACCGTCCAGGCTCACGCCCACGGAGACGCCGTACTCGGCGAACAGGTCGAGGAACAGTTCGTCCAGCAGGACGCCGTTGGTCTGCACGCTGAACCCGATGGCCACGTCCGGCTCGCCGGCGGCCACGATCGTCTCGATCGCGTGCCGTAGGTGGTCGACGCCCGCCAGCAGCGGCTCACCGCCGTGCAGGACGACCTGCACCTCGGGAATCCGGTTCTCCCGCGCGTGTTCGCAGATGCGCCGCGCCGTCCATTCGAGGACCTGCCGCGACATCCGCCTCGGCTGCCGACGCCAGCCCTGGTCGGCCATCTCGTACATGTAGCAGTAGTCGCACGCGAGGTTGCATCGACTGTGCACCTTGAGGATGAAGTCACGGATCGGAGTGGGCCGCCAGCCGCCTTCCAGGAGAGCGCGAACGTCCAGAGCGCCCGGCCATTCCGTCACCTTGCCGGGCTCGTCTCTATGGACGCCCACCTGCTGACCCCCCACCGAGATCAAGACACGGCGCTGCGCTTCTATTCGTACTGGTATGTCTAGTTTGCAAGATCAATAAACGTGCTCATCCTCGCTCGTGAGGGCCCAGCGCTCATGATCCCGCCACACCCCGTCGATCTTGATGAATCCGGGCGAGAACCCTTCCCTGCGGAAGCCGAGCCGCCGAACGAGCTTGATGGACGCCGCGTTCCCCGGCTGTATATCGGCCTCGACGCGGTGCAATTTCAGCTGCTCGAACGCGTACCGAACCGCCAGCCCGACCCCTTCGGTCAGGTAGCCCCGCCCCGCAAAGGGAAGGAAGGCCGCGTACCCCAGCACACCCCGCTGGTAGGAGCCACGGACGATCCTGTTGATGTTGACGGTCCCGGCGAGGTCCCCGCCTTCCCGCCGGCAGACGACCATCCCCACCGCCGCGACCTGGTCGAACCGCGCGAGGTACTCCCTGAACTCCTCTGCCGACGCCGGCAGGTTGACCCACGGCCGGTGAAGTCCGGAACTCAACCCCGCCAGCTCGACGAACCGCGCCGCGTCCTCCGCCCGCACCTGCCGGACCAGAACCCGCGTGCCCACCCGCAACTCCGCACCCACGCACGCAACCTACGCC
>NZ_SMKK01000216.1 GCF_004348425.1 Actinomadura sp. 7K507 | reverse complement strand
CCTCACCCCGAACACTCCCCCCCTCACAGCCGGCACCGCCGCCATGGCCGGTCCCCCGGCCACGGTCGGCAGCGCGGCGCGGGCATCAGCCGGCCTCCCGGTGCTCGTCGTAGTAGGCGGCGGCCAGTTGGTCGGGGGTCATGTGCAGGCGGACCTTCGAGGGCGGGATGCCGGCGTTGATGACCTCTCGGAGCAGGATGGCCATGGAGTAGGCGGGGTCGGCGTCCAGGGCTCTTTCCAGGGCGACGTTGGCGAGGCCGCCGTCGCCCGCGGAGTAGGCGGCGAAGGCCAGGAGGGACGCCGGGGCCGGGGCGTAGCGTTCCTCGACGCGTCGCAGGACGTCGCGCCAGAAGGCGATGTCGGCCGCCGGGGCCTCCTCGTCGATGCGTATCCAGGCCTCGTCGCGGATCCGCAGGTCGGTCAGGAGGACGCCGAGGAGGGCGATCTCGTCGTCGGCCGGGTTGGTCCGGGTGAGCAGGGCGAGGACGAAGGCCAGGTCCTCGCCGGGTGGGCGGACGGGGCGTCTCTCCGCCCGGCCGGTGGCCTCGCGCATGGCGGCGCGGACCGGGCCCGTCAGTGGCTGGACCGAGCGGACGAGTTCGGAGCGGTCGGCGAGGGCGACGTGGCCGGCATAGGTCGCCTGCGCGGCCAGGGCGGTGGCGGAGATGTCGTACGGGGTGCCGTCGGCCGGGCAGCAGTCGCCGTCGCAGGTCAGCGACCACCAGCGGCCGTCGGCGACGCGGATCGACTCGGCGGCGGGGACGTCCGCGGACTCCAGCGCCGCCCGCATGGCCGCGGCGGATTCGGCGACCTCTCCGAGCGGTCCGTAGCCGAGGACGAGGGACCGGGCGAAGCCGTTGCCGGCGAGGAGGGCCGCCACCCGCCCGGCCGCGCCGGCCGCCGGTAAATCGAGCCTGATGGCGCATGTGCCGTGCGCGCGTCCCTCGAAGCCGATCACGACGAGGCTCCGGGAGGGGTGGAAACCCAGCAGGTAGGGGACGGCTGCGATGGCGTCTTGGGCCGATCGGATCACCAGTGGTGTCATGCCTTCGACGTTGGCAGGCGGGGGACGCCGGGCGATACGGCCTTGCGAATTGTGGATAACCCGAGGTCGGCGTCGGCGCCCGGACGCTCTCCTAGGCGGGACGGGACGCGGGTGCCCGCCGGGGGCGGTAGCGTTGGGCGGCGTGCCCGCCCCTGATCTGCTGACCGGCAGCGATACGAAGATTCCGGACATGGCGACCCTCCTCGCCGCGGCCGTCACGTCCATCGGGGGCGCCGAGCGCCCGGGGCAGGTGGAGATGGCGCAGGCGGTGGAGAGCGCGATCGAGTCCGGCGAGCACGTCGCCGCGCAGGCGGGTACCGGAACCGGGAAGTCGCTCGCCTACCTGGTCCCCGCGATCCGGCACGCGGTCGAGAAGCGGGCGACGGTGGTCGTGTCGACGGCGACGATCGCCCTGCAGCGCCAGCTCGTCGACCGCGACCTGCCGCGGCTGGCGGAGACGCTCGGGCCGCTGCTCGGCACGGAGCTGAAGTTCGCGATCCTGAAGGGCCGCCGCAACTACCTGTGCCTGCACCGGGTCCAGACCGGGGTACCGGAGGAGGACGAGGGCCCGAGCCTGTTCGACCCGCAGCAGCTCTCCTCGCTCGGACGGCAGGTGAAGCGGCTGAACGAGTGGGCCGAGGAGACCGCCACCGGCGACCGCGACGAGCTGGTGCCCGGGGTGAGCGAGCAGGCGTGGCGGCAGGTGGCCGTGACCGCGAAGGAGTGCCTGGGCGCGCAGCGCTGCCCGCAGGGGACCGAGTGCTTCGCCGAGCTGGCGCGGGCCGAGGCGGGCGAGGCGCACATCGTGGTCACCAACCACGCGCTGCTGGCGATCGACGCGCTGGAGGAGTTCCAGGTCCTGCCCGAGCACGACGTGGTGATCGTGGACGAGGCGCATGAGCTGGTCGACCGGGTCACGTCGGTCGCGACCGGCGACCTGAGCGCGGCCGCGGTGGAGACCGCGGCCCGCCGGTGCGGGCGCCTCATCGAGGAGATCACCGCCGACCGGCTGAAGGAGTCCGCGGAGGGCCTCGGTCTCCTTCTGGAGGACATGCCCGCCGGGCGCATGGACGTCCTGTCGCCCGCTCTGGGCAACACCCTCGCTGTGGTGCGCGACGCCGCACACGCCTGCATCACCGCGCTCGGGCCAGAGAGGAAGGACTCCGACCCGGGCGACATGGCCGCGCGCAAGGCGGCACGGTCGTCGCTCGAAGAGCTGCATGACACGGCCGTGCGGACGCTGGAGGCGTTCCAGCCCGAGATGGCTCAGCGCTTCGACGTGGTGTGGCTGGAGAAGCCGTTCGTCCAGGAAGGGCGGCCCAAGCGTCCGCCGTCGCTGCACGTCGCGCCGATCGGTGTCGGCGGCCTGCTGCGGACGACGCTGTTCGAGCAGCGCACGGCGATCCTCACGTCGGCGACGCTGACGCTGGGCGGGTCGTTCGAGCCGCTCGCGCGCCAGTGGGGGCTGCCGCCGCTGGGCGAGAGCGCGCCGAAGGACGCCAGAACCGCGGCCGAGGGGCTCGCCCAGACCGCGACCGAGGAGGGCGGGGAGTCCGAGGTCACGTGGTCCGGGCTGGACGTCGGCTCACCGTTCGACCACCCCAAGGCGGGCATCCTGTACGTCGCGCGTCACCTGCCGCAGCCGGGACGGGACGGTCTCGCCGACGCCTACCTGACGGAGATCACCGAGTTGATCGAGGCGGCGGGCGGCCGGACCCTCGGGCTGTTCTCCTCGATGCGGGCCGCCCGGCAGGCCACCGACGAGCTGAAGGACCATCTGTCCCATCCGCTGCTGTGCCAGGGCGACGACTCCACGTCCCTGCTGGTCAAGCAGTTCGCCGAGGACGAGCGGACCTGCCTGTTCGGCACCCTGTCGCTGTGGCAGGGCGTGGACGTCCCCGGCCCCTCGCTGCAGCTCGTCATCATGGACCGCATCCCGTTCCCGCGTCCGGACGACCCCGTGTCGTCGGCGCGGTCGCGGGCGGTGGCGGCGCGCGGCGGCAACGGCTTCATGGCGGTCGCGGCGACGCACGCCGCGCTGCTGCTGGCCCAGGGAGCCGGACGCCTGCTGCGTTCCATGGACGACCGCGGCGTGGTGGCCGTCCTCGACCCGCGCCTCGCCACGGCGCGCTACGGCGGCTTCCTCAAGAACTCGCTGCCGCCGTTCTGGGCCACCACCGACCCGGACATCGTCCGCGGCGCCCTCCGCCGCCTCGACAGCGCCGCGGCCGGCCCGTCCTAGCGGCGGCAGGTCCTAGCGGCGGTAGGCCTGGAGGAACTCGCCGATCCGGCCGATGGCCTCCTCGAGGTCGTCGGCGTACTGGAGGGTGACGACGCGGAAGTGGTCGGTGGACGGCCAGTTGAAGCCGGTCCCCTGCACGACGAGGAGCTTCTGCTGTTCGAGGAGGTCGAGGGAGAAGCGCATGTCGTCCTCGATCGGGTACATCCCGGGGTCGAGGCGCGGGAAGACGTACAGGGCGCCCATGGGACGGACGCAGCTCACGCCCGGCAGGTCGTTCAGGAGCTTCCACGCGCGGTCGCGCTGCTCGCCGAGGCGGCCCGTCGGCAGGACGAGGTCGTCGATGCTCTGGTAGCCGCCGAGCGCGGCCTGGATGGCGTGCTGGCCGGGGACGTTGGGGCAGAGCCGCATGTTGGCGAGGATGTCGATGCCCTCGATGTAGGAGTCGGCGTGCTCCTTGGGGCCTGACAGCGCGACCCACCCGGCGCGGAACCCGGCGACGCGGTAGTTCTTGGACAGGCCCCCGAACGTGAGGCACAGCAGGTCCGAGGCCAGCGACGCGATCGGGACGTGCTCGGCCTCGTCGTAGAGGATCCGGTCGTAGATCTCGTCCGCGAAGATGATGAGGTTGCGGCGGCGGGCGACCTCGACGATGCGGGTGAGCACCTCGCGCGAGTAGACGGCGCCGGTCGGGTTGTTCGGGTTGATGATGACGATCGCCCGGGTCCGGTCGCCGATCTTGGCTTCGATGTCGTCGAGGCTCGGCTCCCAGCCGGCGTCCTCGTCGCACAGGTAGTGGACGGGCGTCCCGCCGCACAGGGACACCGACGCCGTCCACAGCGGGTAGTCGGGGGCGGGGATCAGGACCTCGTCGCCGTCGTTGAGCAGGGCCTGCAGGGTCATCACGATCAGCTCGGAGACGCCGTTGCCGAGGTAGACGTCCTCCACGTCGACGCCCGGGACGCCGTCGTCCTCCAGGCGCTGCACGATGGCGCGGCGCGCGGGCAGGATGCCCTTGGAGTCGCTGTAGCCGTGCGCCTCCGGCAGGTTGCGGATCATGTCGTGGAGGAGTTCGGGCGGGGCCTCGAACCCGAACGGGGCCGGGTTGCCGATGTGCAGCTTGAGGATGTTGTTCCCCTCGGCCTCCAGCTGCTTGGCGCGCTTGAGCACCGGCCCGCGGATGTCGTAACAGACGTTGGTGAGCTTGCCCGACTGGTTGACCTGCATGGTCAAACCATATCCGCGGCCGTTCCCGCGAATCTCCAGGAACCGCAAAGGCCCGTCCCCCCGCGGCGCCGCGGAGGGACGGGTCGGCGGCCTCACGGTGCGGCGATGGAGGACAGGATCGCCTGCCGCGCCGCACGGCGGGCCGGGCGGATCGCGGCGAGCGCGCCCGCCACGGCGCCGGTCACCGCGATCGCGGCCAGCTGGACGACGGGCGGCGCGAAGGGGTTGCCGAGGGCGCCGCCGAGGCCCCAGCCGAGGAACAGGCCGAGCCCGATCCCGCCGACCGTGCCGAACAGCGCGACGATCACCGACTCCCAGCGGACCATGGACCGGACCTGCGGCCGGGTGGCGCCGACGGCGCGCAGCAGCCCGAGTTCGCGGGTCCGCTCGTGGACGGCCAGCGACAGGGTGTTGGTGATGCCGAGCAGCGCGATGACGACGGCGAGGATCAGCATCCCGTACACGACGGTGATGAAGCCCTGCTGCTCCTCGGTCTGGGCCGCGACGAAGTCGTCCCGTGTCTGCACCTCCGGCGCGCCGTACGGCTTGCCCAGTTCGGTCAGCGCCCGTGCCGCCGCGGCGCTGGACTCGCCGGGCCGCAGTTCGACGAACGCCCGGTTGTCGAGCGACTGCCTGGTGTGCGAGTCCCACACGGTGCGCGGCACGAGGTAGTCGCCGGTCATGTCGGTGTTGCCGTAGACGGCGCCGACGGTGAGCCGCTGCGAGGCGCCGTCGGCGAACGTGACGCCCACCTGGGAGCCGGTGCGCCAGCCGTTCTCGTCGGCGACGCTCTCCGACACCGCGAACGTCCCGGCGTCCGACAGGCTCCCCTGCGTGACGTCCAGGTCGAGGACGCGGTTCAGGGCGGGCGGGTCGGCCACGCTGACGGTCGACGGGGCGCCGTCCACCCGCAGGCTGCCGCTGCCGACTCCGGCGATCTGGCTGACCTGCGGGAGCTTCGCGGCGTCCTGAACGTACCGGGTGCTGATCCCGCCGGTCTCGTTGCTGCCGGCGTTGACGACGATCGGTCCCTTGAACGACCCGGCGACGCTGTTCTCCAGGGACGCGCCCAGCGACCCGATGAACACCGTCATCAGCGTGACGACCCCGACGCCGATCATCAGCGCGGTCGCCGCGCCCGCCGTGCGCTGCGGGCTCCGGGACGCGTTGTCGCGGGCGAGGGCGCCGGGGACGCCGCGCAGCCGGGCCGCGGCGCCGCCGACGATCGCGGCCACGGGACGGGCGGCCGCCGGGCCGAGCACGACCATCGCGACCACGCCCAGGAGCGCGCCCGCGCCCGCCAGCATCATCTGCTCGGCGGTCGCGCCGAACGCGACGGCGCCGACCGAGACGGCGGCGAGGACGCCGCCGACGATCACGCGGGTGTCGGACGTGCGGGGCGCCTCGGCGGCGACCTCGCGCAGCGCGGCCAGCGGCGCCACCCGGGACGCCTTCACCGCGGGGCCGAGCGCCGCGACCAGCGTGACCAGCAGCCCCACCGGCACCGCGATCAGCAGGGTGGTCGCGGACACCGTGAGGCCTTCCATCGCGATGCCGATCCGGAACTGCGTGAACAGCTGCCGGAGCAGTTCGGCGAACCCCATCCCGCCGGCGAGCCCGGCGAGGGTGGCGGCGCCGCCGATCACCAGGGCCTCGAAGCCGACGATCGCGATGACCTGCCGGCGTCCGGCGCCGAGCGCGCGCAGCAGCGCCGACTCGCGGGTCCGCTGCGCCATCGTGATCGCGAACGTGTTGTGGATGCTGAACGCCGCGACGAGCAGCGCGACCGCGCCGAACGCGCCGAGGACGGTGCGGAAGATGGTGAGGAATCCGCTCTCGACCTCGCTCATGCCCTCCTCGACCTGCGCCTCGTTCGTGACGGCCTCGGTCCCGGCGGGCAGGACGTTCTGCACGCGGGAGGCCACCTCGTCCGGGCCGGCGCCGTCGTCCGCGCTGATGGAGACGCCGCTGATGCGGTCGGGTGTCTTCGCGATGTGCTCGCGGGCGCCTTCGAGGGTGAACGCCGTGAACGACGTCTCGCCGAACGCCTCCTCGTCACCGAACATGCTGATGCCGACGACGGTCACGGGGATCCGTTCGGGGGTGAGCACCGCCGTCCGGTCGCCGACGCTCAGGCCGCCCTCGTCGGCGAACATCTTGTTGATGACGACCTCGTCCGGCGCGCGGGGCGCACGGCCTTGCGCGAGCCGGTACGGGTTGAGCTTCGGGTCGGTGATCCAGTTGCCGGCCGTGCGGGGGCCGCGCGTCTGGATGGTCGTGCCGTCCTTGGTGAGCAGCTGCCCCGAGCCCTCGATGACCGGTTCGGCCTTCGCGACGCCGTCCACCTGCCGGACCTTGCCGAGGACCGACGCGTCGATCTGTCCCCGGGAACCCCAGGGCTGGTCGCTGACCTTCGTCGAGTTCCGCACGCTGACGTCGGTCTTGCCGTAGGCGTTGGCGTAGTACCCGTCGATGCTTCCCGCGAGGGTGTCGCCGAGCACGAGCGTTCCCGTCAGGAACGTCACGCCGAGGAAGACGGCCACCAGGGAGCCGGCCATCCGGCGCTTGCGTCCCCACAGTTCCTTGAAGACGAGCCTTATCATCGGTGGTCCCCCAGTCCTCGCATGCGGTCCAGCACCCGGTCGGGTGTGGGCGCGTCCATGACGTCGACGATCCGGCCGTCGGCGAGGAACACCACCGAGTCGGCGTGTCCCGCGGCGACCGGGTCGTGGGTGACCATCGCGACCGTCTGGCCGAGGTCGTCCACGGCGTTGCGGAGCAGTTCCAGTACCTCGGCGCCGGTGCGGGAGTCGAGGTTGCCGGTCGGCTCGTCCGCGAACACGATCTGCGGGCGGGTGGCGAGCGCGCGGGCCAGCGCCACCCGCTGCTGCTGCCCTCCGGACAGCTCGGAGGGGCGGTGCGAGAGCCGGTCGCCCAGCTTCAGGATCCGGATGACCGTGTCCAGCCACTCCTGGTCGGGGCCCGTGCCGGCCAGCGTCATCGGCAGGAGGATGTTGTCGCGCGCGGTCAGCGTCGGGAGCAGGTTGAACGCCTGGAACACGAACCCGATCCGCTCGCGGCGGAGCCGGGTCAGGCGCCGGTCCGACAGGATCCCGAGTTCCTGGTCGCCGACGTAGACCTTGCCGGACGTCGCGTCCTCCAGCCCTGCCACGCAGTGCATCAGCGTGGACTTGCCGGCGCCGGACGGACCCATGATCGCGGTGAACCGGCCCTCGGGGAGCACCACGCTGACCTCGTCGAGCGCGCGCACCGCCATGTCACCGGACCCGTACACCTTGGTGAGGTGGACCGTGCGGGCACCGCCCCGCGCGGTTCCGGGGTCCTGGTCGCTCGTTCGCCTTGCCTCTGCTGTGTTTCCCATGCCGGGATCGTGGCGGCATGGCATGGTGCCGGTCGTCGGGCCAGGAGAGGCACCGTGACTGCTCCCCGCGGTGCAGTGCGGGGCCCTCGCCTACGCCGGAGGCGGTAGTTCGACCCGTTGTCCAACTGTGATGCGCCCAACATACATGCAGGCTTGATTGCTTGTTTGTCGCCTCGTACCGTCTGAGACGTGTCAGTAAGCAGCCGCCGACGCCACAGGCGCGGCCCCTCCAGCCGCCGCACCCAGGAGGAACGCCGGTCGCGCACGCAGGCCAGCCTCCTGGAGGCCACCATGGAATGCCTGGTGGACCTCGGCTGGTCGGGGACGTCCACCACGGAGGTCGCCCGCCGCGCCGGCGTCTCGCGCGGGGCGCAGCAGCACCACTACCCGACCAAGATGGTGCTCGTCGCCGCCGCCCTGGAGCACCTGCTGGAAGCCCAGCGCCTGGCGTACGAAACCGCGTTCGCCGTCCTGCCGGCCGAACGCCGCAACGTCTCGGGCGCCCTCGACCTGCTGTGGGAGGTGTTCCGCGGCCGTCCGGCCAAGGCCCTCATGGAACTGGCCGTGGCGGCTCGCACCGACGACGAGCTGCGTCCCCTGTGCCTCGACATGAACGAGCGGATCCTCCAGGTCATCGTGGAGACCTTCGAGCGGCTGTTCCCGCAGAACACGCTGCCCCCCGACTTCGTCTCGACGACGCTGCGCACCGTGTTCGCGATGCTCGTCGGGCTGTCCATACAGAACGCGCTGGACGACGACGCCGACGGCCACCAGGCCGCCGTGCTGCGCCAGGTCAAGGACGTCGCGCAGCTGATCGTCCCCGAGCAGGGGATCCCCACCCCCAAGCCCTGAACCAACCCCGACATCACGCCTGCACCCCCGTCGGCCCCGTCCGACAGCACCACCCCGAGGGAGCGACAGACATGCCTAAAGCCCCCACCGAGCTCGCCGACGAGGTCCGCGAGCAGGTCAAGGACAAGAAGTCGTACCTGGGCGTCATCGACCGCCTGAACAAGGCGTCGGTCGAGAAGCACTGGGAGGCCTACGCCGACATCCCGTGGGACGACCCGGAGTTCAAGGTCGACAAGAACGACCCGCGCTGGGTGCTGCCGCCGTTCGACCGGCTCGGCGAGACGGAGTGGTACCAGTCGCAGCCGCCGGAGATCCAGGCGCAGATCGGGCTCTGGCGCGTCGCCACCGCGATGAAGATCGGCCTGCAGTTCGAGAACCTGCTGAAGCGCGGGCTGCTCAACTACGCCTACCGGCTGCCGAACGGCCGGCCCGAGTTCCGGTACGTCTACCACGAGACGACCGAGGAATGTCACCACGGGATGATGTTCCAGGAGTTCGTGAACCGGACGAAGATGCCGATCCGCGGCATGCCGCGTTCGCTCAGCCTCATCGCGCAGGCCGCACCGTGGATCCCGCTGGTCAGTACCGAGATGTTCTTCGTGTTCGTGCTCGGCGGCGAGGACCCGATCGACTACGTCCAGCGCAAGTCCCTCAAGGGCGGGCACATCAAGCACCCGCTCGAAGAGACCATCATGAAGATCCACATCGCGGAGGAGGCCCGGCACATCTCGTTCGCCCGGCACTACCTCAAGCACCGGGTGCCGAACATGCACCCGATGCGCCGCAGGATCCTCGGCCTCGCCACCCCGGTCGTCCTCGGCGTGATGGCGCGGATCATGCTCTCCCCGCCCGGTCCGATGGTGCGCCACTTCGACATCCCGAAGGACGTCGTCCGGCAGGCGTACAAGAACGAGGCGGCGCAGGCGGAGATCTCCAACTCCGTCGGCAAGATCCGCGACCTGATGGCCGAGCTGGGCGTGATCAGCACGGTCGGCAAGCAGCTCTGGAAGGCGCTCGGCATCTGGGACGAGCCGAAGCAGCGCCGCACCGTCGAAACCTCCAGGTCCTGAGTCCCGTTTTGTGGGCGGACCGTGTACCGGAACAGTCCACGAACCCGTAGATTTCCCCGACCAACGTCATCCCGCCAGCCGCCGCCGCTCCGGCCCCCCGGGCCCCGATCCGCGGTCACGGCGTCCAGCACCCCGGCGTCCAGCACGCCGGCACCGAGAACCGAGCGGAGCGCGCAATGAGCATCGCGATCGTGACCGGAGGCGCATCCGGCATCGGCCGTGCGATCGCCACGTCCCTGGTGGCGCGCGGCGACACCGTCGTGGTCACCGACATCGACACCGGCGGCGCCGCGCGGGTCGCCGACAAGCTCAACACCCTCGGGAAGGGCAAGGCGACCTCCGCGCACCTCGACGTCACCGACGCCGACGCCGTCAGCGACCTGTACAAGGGCGTGAAGGGCGACCACGGGCGGCTGGACCTGGTGTTCAACAACGCCGGGATCGCGATCGGGGGCCTGGCCGAGGAACTGACCCTCGACCACTGGAACCGCGCCATCGACATCAACCTCAAGGGCGTCGTGCACGGCGTCCACGCCGCGTACCCGATCATGCTGGAGCAGGGCCGCGGCCACATCGTCAACACCGCCTCGCTCGCCGGCCTCGTCCCGATGCCGATCGGCATCCCCTACACCGCGACGAAGCACGCCGTCGTGGGCCTGTCCCTCGGCCTGCGCGCCGAGGCCGCCGGACGCGGCGTCAAGGTCAGCGTCGTGTGCCCGAGCTTCGTGGACACCCCGCTGCTCCACAACGTCAACCCCGACCTGCCGGAGACGGCGCTCAGCGGCGACGCCACCGGCGACATCGCCAAGGCGTCGCCGGGCCTCTACACGGCGGAGAAACTGGCCCGCGACATCATGCGCGGCGTCGGCAAGAACCAGGCACTCATCGTCGCCCCCGCCCACGGACGCGCGGCCTGGCGCGGCGTCCGCCTCAACCCGGGCCTGGCCGTGCGGGTCGCGCAGATCGGCGTGGACCGGATCCGCGGCGGCAAGGGCTGAGCCCGGCCGGGCGGGCGGCCGGGCGTCACGGGCGGCCGTGACGCCCGGCCGTCACGGGCGTTCAGCGCGGGTTGTAGCAGGGCACCCGCAGCCGGTGGCCCTTGGCCGTGCGCCCGGCGAAGAAGTCGGTGATCACCCTCATCCCGGTGAACTGCCGCTCGTCGGGACGGGCCACGACCGACTCGCGGTAGGCCGCCGTGTCCGGGGTACCGGAGAAGTCCCCCGCGTACGCGGGGAGCATCCCCTCGTAGTCGACCCTGGTGATCTCCCCGAGCGCCTCGTACACGCCCTGGCGGGTCAGGTCGTCGTTCTTCGCCGCCTCCTCCAGCACGGCCTTGAGCGCGTACGACGTGATCCAGCCGCTGGCGTAGGCATTGTCCGGGTCCACGCGGCCGAACGTCTCGGCGAGCGCCTGCCGCATCGCGGTGTGCCCCGGCGAGTCGGACGCGTACGGCTTCCAAGGCGCGACGTACCAGAACCGTTCCTTCATCACCGGGAACGACGGCGACTCAAGCATCCCCTTGCCCCAGGTCGGGTTGCTGCCCATGAACCGGCCCTCGAACCCGCCCTCGACCGCCCCGGTGACGATGGCCGCGGCCTCGGCCGGGCCGGTGGTCAGCAGCACCACGTCGGGTTCGTGCTCCAGCACGGCCTTGACCGCCGTGCCCTGCGCCTCCGCACCCTGCAAGGTCGGGACCTGCGAGTACGGGATGCCGCGGTTCGCGGCGGCGGCCTTCGCGCCCGCCGCCGCGTCCTCGCCGTAGTCCCCGGGGAAGTAGATCGCCATCGCGCTCTCCGCCTCCAGGTTGTCGGCGGCGTAGTCGATGGCGTTCATCGCCTCGAAGCAGTACGACGCACCCGCCTCCAGGACGACCTCCTCGAACTCCCACTTGGACGGGTACGAACCGGGCACGGCGATCGTCCGGCTGGACCGCAGGTCCGCCAGGATCGCCTCGGTGGTCGGCGACCCCAGGCTCTGCGCCAGCGCCAGCACCTTGCCCTTCATCTCCAGGTAGGCGCGGCGGTGCCTGCCCGGGTCGTACCCGTTGTCGCGGACATAGGTGCGGGCGTCGACGTCGTACCCGCCGATGCCGCCCTGCCGGTTGACCCGGTCCCAGAACGCCTGCTGCGCCTGCGTCACCGGGACGCCCAGGATCTTGAACGTGCTGCTGAAGTCGGAAATGATCCCCAGGTAGATGCAGCCGTGCCCCTTGTTCACGGGCTTGGGGCAGGGCGCCTCAGTGACGCCCGGGGCGCCGGCGGCGGGGCGTTCGCCGCCCGAGCCGCCGCAGCCGGCCGCGGCCATCGCCAGCAGCACCGCCGCGGCCAGGAGTGCTTTGCCCCGCGCCCGGTACGGACGCGGCCGGTCAGAGCGCACGGAGACCATTGATCACTTCCCTGAGAATGCTCGCGTCGGGCCTGCCCGACCTGGCGGCCGGGGTCAGGACCTCGACAAGTCCGCGCTCCAGCAGATCGCCCAGCAGCACCCGGACCACCCCCACCGGCAGCGCCAGGTCCGCAACGAGGTCGGCCACCGACCTCGGGTTCAGGCAGGACTGCAAGATCAGCTCGTCCTCGGGCCCGAGCAGCACCGCGGCCGTCACCGGGACCTCGGCCGTCACCACCACCGTGATGAGGTCGAGCTCGCCGCCGCGCTGCCGGGTGCGGCCCCTCGCCACCGCGAACGGCCGCACGACCGGACCCGCGTCCTCGTCGACCCAGATGTCCTCGGGGTCACCGGCGGGCATCAAGCACCACCGGGGCCCCGTCCCCCGGGACCGCCGCCGCGGGAATCGTCATCGCGGGGGCGGTCATCGCGGGGATCGTCATCGGCCCAGCCGGTCCAGTGCCGGCCTGTCTCGTGCGGGCCGGAGCCGCCTTCGGTGAAGGCGATGTTCCCGCCGTCCGCGCTGTCTTCGGTGTTCTCGGTGGCCGCACTCTCCGCGCGGCCGCGGCGCAAGCCCCGCTGCATCGTCGACATCAGGTCGCGGGCCGCCTCCGGCGAACGCCCGACGTCCGCACCGGCCTCCTCCTGCTCCGGCCGCGCCCGCAGCTGCGGCGCGAGACCGGCCTGACGGCGCCGCACGGGCAGAGGGAACTCACCCGACGTCGACCCTGTCGCCGGCGCTGCCGCCCGCACGGCCGAGTCCGCATGCACGACCGTGCCGGTCGGCTCGGGGGGCCGAGGCCGCAGGTCCCGCTCGGCCGTCCCGTGGACGCCCGGGACGGCCTGCAACCCGGCCCGAGGTCCGGCCACGCTCTCGGGCGGGCGGCTCGACCCCGCCTCCACCACCAGCTCCTCCGGAACCAGCGCGATGGCGATCAGGCCCCCGTAAGGGGAGCGCCGTAGCGTCACCTGGATCCCGTGCCGGGCCGCGAGCCGGGCGACCACGAACAGCCCGAGCCGGGCGCTGTCGTCAAGGTCCGGCTCGGGATCGGTGGCCAGCAGCCGGTTGGCCTCCGCCAGGAGGGACGGATCGATGCCGAGCCCGCGGTCCTCGACCTCCAGCGCGAAGCCGCGCGCGACCTTCTGCCCGGTCACCCGGATGGAACTGTCGGGCGGGGAGAACGTCGCCGCGTTCTCGATCAGCTCGGCCAGCAGGTGAATGGTGTCGGCGACGGCCGGGCCCCTCAGCGCGGCACGGCCCATGGGCACCACATCGACCCGGGCGTAGTCCTCGACCTCCGACACCGCCGCACGCGCCACGTCCACCAGCAGGACCGGGTTACGCCAGCTGCGCCCGGACGGCCGCCCGGAAAGGATCACCAGGCCCTCGGCGTGCCGCCGCATCCGGGTGGCCAGCGAGTCCAGCTCGAACAGCCGCTGCAGCTCGTCGGGATCCTCGGTGCCGCGCTGCATCCCCTCCAGCATCCGCAGGAGCCGCTGCACCAGCGACTGGTTGCGGCGGGCCAGCGTCACGAACACCTCGTTCAGCCGCTTGTGCGCGGCCGCCTCTCCCTCGGCGGCCCGCACGACCGCACGGCGGGCCTCGGCGAACGCCCGGTCGATCTGCTCGATCTCGGCCACCCGGAACGCCTCGTCCCCCGCGTCCCCGGTCTCGTCGGGCACCCGCTCGCCGCGCCGGGCCCGCTCGCTGATCTCCGGCAGCCGGCGGTGCGCGAACGCGGTCACGCTCGCGGCCATCCCGCGGCATTCCACGATCAGCCGGTGGCCGGACCGGATCGCGACCAGGACGGCCACCACGACCGCGAGCAGCCCGAGCCCGCCCGTGATGCCGAGCCGCAGCAGCACCGCGTTCGCCTCGTCCCTGGCCTGCGTGGTGTTGGCGGAACGGATCGTGTTGGAGAACTCGGCCAGCCGCCAGTCGACGGCTTCGGTGGAGGTGTGCCATGCACCGATGTCGACGGCCGGCCGCTCCTCGGTGGCGCCGTCCCGCATCAGCCGGTCTTCCAGCTCCTTGAACCTGGTGAACTGCGGGCCGGACACGATCTCGTCGTAGCGGGCCCGTTCGGCCGGCGGAAGCCTGCGGGACGCGTCCCCGTACAGGAACCGGTGCGTCCCGGCGAACCGGACCAGCTGAAGGTGCTCCTCCTCGCTCAGCGACCCCGCCGCCAGCGCGCCGGTGACGAGCGCGTCCTCGCGGGCCAGGTTCTCCCTGGCGCGTTCCAGCGTCCGCAGGACCTGGTCGGCACGGACCAGCGTCGGCTCCACCGAATGGACCTCGTCGTAGACCTCCGCGGCCAGCTCGATGTACTCGGTGTACCGGCCGAGCGCCTGGGCGCGGTTCAGCGTCCGCGCGTCCACCGCCTGGCGCAGCACCCCCAGCCCGCGCAGCGCGTCCGCCAGCCGGGCCATCCGCTCCCTGGTCTCGGGACGGGTGGCTCCCGCGATCGCGTCGTCGGCCACCGCACCGCGGAACAGGTCGCGGGCGCGGTCGGTCTCGGCACGCTGCGCGTCGAACCCGGACCGCCCGATGGTGGCGTCGTCGCCCAGGTACGACAGCGACATGCGACGCTCGTCCTGGAGCGCGGCGATCACCTGGTCGGTCGGTTCGAGCACCTTCTCGGTGAACGTGCGCGCGCGGGACTGGCGCAGGCTGTCGTCCAGCGACTGCGCCGCCGCGAAAGCCCACAGGGCGATCAGGGCGGTGACCGGAAGGATCAGCAGGACGACGATCCTCGACTTGACCGACCTCGTCCTGACGGGCCTGGCCCTGGCCCGTTTCGCCTTCCCCGGCCCCGTTCTGGCCATCCTGGTGCGCCCGGCCATCAGGTCCTCGCACCGGCGGCACGGACAGCGCGCATGGCGTCCCTCGCGTTTCCTTGTGACCCACCTCACGTCAGATGGCGCAAACGGTACTGCATCGCCCGAGACGTTTCGGGCAGACGTCTCACCACCGCCGATCGTTACTCGTGCGTTACGAAGCGGTCAGCTGTTCAGCGTCGAAACTCACCTCGGCACATGGACCAAGGGTGCTCGTCCACCGCGGGGCGTGGAGCAAGCCCACATAGGCTGGATGACGTGGAACGCATACTGGTCAGCTCGTGCCTGCTGGGGCGACCCGTCCGCTACGACGGCGCGGCCAAGCCGGTGGCCGGCGACCTCTTCGAGCGTTGGCGGGCCGAGGGCCGCCTCGTCCCGTTCTGCCCCGAGGTGGCGGGCGGCCTGGCCGTCCCCCGCCCTGCCGCCGAGATCGTCGGCGGCGACGGTCACGCCGTCCTCGAAGGGACGGCCCAGGTCCGTACCGAAGCGGGCGAGGACGTGACCGCCGAGTTCCTGCGCGGCGCCCGCCTGGCCCTCGACGCCGCCCGGCGCTCCCGCGCCCGTATCGCCCTCCTCAAGGAGAGCAGCCCCTCCTGCGGAGGCAAACGCGTCTACGACGGCACATTCACGGGGACGCCCGTCGCAGGGGCCGGCGTGACGACCGCACTCCTCGAACGCGCAGGCATCCGGATCTTCAGCGAAAACGACCTGGCCGCCGTGGACACACTCCTGCAGAACCTGGAGACCCCCACGAACGAGCCGTAACTCTCAGGTACCGCCACCGGCGCACTCTCCACAGCGGCTAATAGTTTCCATGGCTACTATGTCCATATACAGTATCACCATGACGCTGGACGACGCCGCTACGGGGCGGCTGCTGTGGCAGGTCACCACCCGTTGGCGGGCCGCGGTCGACCGCGCCGTCGCACCACTCGGTCTCACGCACGCCCAGTACACACTGCTCGGATCGCTGTACGGCCTCTCGCGATCGGGCACCCGGCCCAGCCAGCGCGAGCTCGCGGACTTCGCCGGGCTCGAACCCATCTATGTCTCCAAGCTCATCCGCGCACTCGAAGGCGCCGGGATGGTCGTCCGGAGCGAACATCCGTCCGACCCGCGGGCCCTCCAGCTCACCCTCACCGACAAGGGCACAGCGGTCATCAGGGAGGCCGTGACCGTCGTCCACGCCCTCCAGGACGAACTCACCGCGCCGATCGGCGGCACCGCCGGACCACGCAACCGCGAACTCATACACACCCTGCGAGCTCTGCTGAACCCCTCCGACGGGAGTGACCTCATGACCGAGTCGCCCACACTCACCGGACAGGACATCTCCGAGGCGCACGGCGCCGTCCGCAAGCTGCACGAACACATCCTGCACAGCACGGGCAGCTCTTCGAATCAGCACATCACCCTGCGCGTGGTGGCCATCCGCGGCCCGTGGAGCACCCGCACCGCACTACGCGACCACCTCTGCGACCAGCCCCAGCTCGGCCTCGACGAGCCGGCCGCCAACCAGCTTCTCGACGACCTGGAAGATCAAGAATTGATCACCCGCACCACCCCGGTGGCCCTTACCGCCCGGGGCGAAGACCTGCACACCCGACTGGCGACCGCGGTCCAGGGCACCGCCGCGCGGCTCTATCAAGATCTCACCCCAGCCGAACTGGCCGTCGCTCATCGCGTCCTGGCGAAAGTCACCGAACGAGCCGACCACCTAAGCCAAGAGCAGAAATGAGAAAAGGGCCCCGCCGGTGTCGGCGGGGCCCTTTCCATAATACGAGTCCGGCGGTGTCCTACTCTCCCACACAGTCTCCCGTGCAGTACCATCGGCGCTGAAGGGCTTAACTTCCGGGTTCGGGATGGG